>JBATTI010000149.1:0-1508 GCA_049670445.1 Albidovulum sp.
GTCGGCAATGGCCTGGATGATCAAGGAATGCATGGTGCCGTCGGGCGCGTCACTGGCTTGCCGCATCAGATCAAGCGTCCATTCAAATCGCCCCTCGTGAAAGCTCGCAAAACCTTTCAACCGGCCCTGGACGAAAGCCAGATAAAGCCTTTGTCCGCCAAGATAGCCCCTCTCAAACCGCCCCATTGAAAACCCGAGTTCGCCGGAATGGCTGGCCTTCCAGCTATTGGCGATGTGGCTCATTTCGTCCCAGGGGAGCATTGGGAGCGGGTCGGACGGGCAATGAACGGCCACCGTCGCGCCGGCGGCTTCGGCCCGGCGCAGCTTGCGCCGCAAGCCAGAACGGGCAGGGGTGTTGAGCGTGAAGTGCTGGGGGGCCAGCCAAAACTCTTCCGACATTGGATGTACCACCCAGCCCGCCTTGCGCGCGAGTGTCGCCGATCGCGCGCCGATCTTATAAAGCGCCGGAAGGCGATCTTCGTCATGCGCCAGCGCGCAAAGCCCCTCGATCAGTTGCGGCATCGTCTTTGCCCCGCCCACCGGGTCAAACAGCCCGACAAGACATTGGCCCGCATTTGCCACAAGCATCCCGTCATCAATGCTGCGCAATTGCAAAAGACGGTGTTCGCCCTGGCGGTATAACAGCACCTCGGCACGGCGCGCCCGCTTCAATATCGGCGGGGCAGGCCGCCCGGCTGCATGGACGGTATTTTGTGGCAACGGCGCCGGATCGCCCCCGGCTTCGAGAAACTGGACAAGCAGCAATACCAGACCGGCGAGCGCGGCGGGTGCGGCCAGGTACACAATGCGGTACCCCAAGACGGCGGCGGCCAAGGGTTCGGTCGCAAGATCGGGGAGCAAGGTCATCAGCGCAATTTCAAACGGCCCGATGCCGCCGGGGGTGCCCAAAATCAACCCCGCGCCAAAAGCCAGAAGAAAGACCGGCAAAAATTCAACATATGATAGTGCAAGCGTGGTCGGCATCAGCAGATACAGAACCAGACAGGCGGCAAAGGTATCAATGCAGGTCAGGGTCAGGATCCGGGAAATTCTGGCAAGCGGCGGCCAGCCGCCAAGCCGTCGGACCACGCGGATCTGGGGGCGGATCAGGCATAATATCAGGGCCAGAACGGCCATGATCAACCCGGCTGCGGATATTGGCGCAATAGCCTCGTGGTAGGGCAAGTTTGCGGGGGCAAGGGTCAGTACTGCGATTGCGGTCACGACGGACCAGCCTGCCAGAAAGGAAAGCGTGACCAGCAGCGTCAGCTTTGTCGCTTGGGCCAAGGACAGGCCGGGCAGCATCCGCCAGCGCACCAAAGCGCCCGAGATCAAACCGACCCCGACCATCTGACTGATTGCGATTGCGGTCATTCCGGCACGCCGGGCAGGGCGGTTGGAAACCCCGGTGCCAAAGGAGCGGTGCAAGACCGCATCATACCAACCCAAAGCCCAAAAACTAAGCGCAGTCGCGGCCAAAGCGCCCAACCACTGCCAGGCCGAAAATG
>JBATTI010000150.1:0-3322 GCA_049670445.1 Albidovulum sp.
TTAGCCGCGCGCAATCGCCAGTTTGGACGTGGCGTCGAAGAGGTGCACATGGTCCATCATCGGGGTCAGCTGGATCGTGCTATCCGAAGACCAGCCCAGCCGATCGCGGGAGATTGCGCAGATTTCCCGCCCTCCGAGGTCGCAAAAAAGGTGTATTTCCGGGCCGGTCGGTTCAACGACCTTCACCCGGGCGGTAATGGCATCGCCTTGGTTGGAGGGGGCAAAATGCTCGGGCCGGATGCCGTAAACCACTTTTTGCCCGACGCTGAGGGCCATGTTGGGTGGCACCGGCAGGGATTGGCCGTGGCTGTGCACGACTTTTGCGCCATTTTCCGTGGCAACGACACCTTCCAGCATGTTCATCCCCGGAGAGCCGATAAACTCTGCCACGAAAAGATTTGCAGGGTTGTCATAGACATCGAGGGGGCTGCCGACCTGCTCGATCTGACCGTCGCGCATGATGACAACGACATCGGCCATTGTCATGGCTTCGATCTGATCATGGGTCACGTAGACCGTGGTGGTCTTGAGTTTCTGATGCAGTTCCTTGATCTCGGTGCGCATCTGCACCCGCAGCTTTGCATCCAGGTTCGACAAGGGTTCATCGAACAAGAATACATCCGGGTTGCGCACGATGGCGCGCCCCATGGCGACCCTTTGCCGCTGGCCGCCCGACAGATCCTTCGGTTGGCGGTCCAGATAGGGTTCAAGCGACAAGACACCCGCAGCCCAATTGACCCGCTCGTCTATCGTGGCCTTGTCCATCTTCTTCAATGTCATGGAGAAGGCCATGTTGTCGCGCACGCTCATATGGGCGTAAAGGGCGTAGTTTTGAAAGACCATCGCAATATTGCGGTCCTTGGGGTGGACGTTGTTGACCACCCGGTCGGCAATCGACACCGTGCCGCCGGTGATGGGTTCAAGCCCGGCAAGCATGCGCAGCAGCGTCGACTTTCCGCATCCGGAGGGCCCAAGCAGCACGACAAACTGACCGTCCTGAATATCAAGGTCCAGACCATGCAGAACCTTCAGCTCACCGTATTTCTTGACCAGTTTTTCAATCGTGACGGATGCCATGGTGCTTTCGCCCTTTCCTAAAGTCTCTTGCTTGTCTGGTCAGAGCGGGCTGCCAGTATTTTTTCGCCGATCTCGACGAACCCGTCACCACCGCGTGAAGGTGCGACGTAAGTCGGCAATTCGTCCATATTGTCTACAAAATCCGCAACATTCGCCACACCGCAGGCATTGGGGAAAAAGCCGAACATCGGCGCATCGTTGGGACTGTCGCCACAATAGATGAACCGATCCTTCTGCCTGTCCAGATCAATATCGAATTCAGAGGCCATGAATTTTTTCGACATGGTCAGCTTGTCCCAGTCACCGAACCAGCCGTTGACATGGATGGAGGAAACCTTGGCCACCGCCCCGGCGGCATGGAAATGCGCCACGATCCGATCCACGTGAGAGGCGGGCAGGGCGGGGACGTCTTCGCAAAAATCAATGGCCAGATCAGCCTCGCGGTAGTGTTGGTCCGACGCGAGTGCGGTGCCGGGAATGTCGCGCAGAATGGTTTTTGCCAGCGCATTCAATTTGCGGCGGCTTTCGGCGCGCGTGGCTTCATCGGCATTGAACATACGCCGCATTTTGCGGGCCGCATGGTCATAGCGCATGGCGAAGGCGCCGTTTTCGCCGACGACGCCCGCCACGGGCCAAAAGCGCGCGATCATATCGCACCAGCCCGCGGGGCGTCCGGTGATCGGGATCACCAGCAGCCCGGCTGCGGACAGTCTTTCCAGCATCGTATAGGCCTGCGCATCCAGCCGCCCCTCGGTTGTGACGGTGTCGTCTATGTCGGTCAGCACGCCGATCAGGTTCCGGCAGATGTCTGGTGACAGCGCCGCGATAGGGGACATCTTGGGAATTTGCGCGTTCATTTTGATGCGGGCTCACCGTTATTGGTGAATGCCCACAGCCTGCGGTTCCACGCCGACAAGCTGGGCCACAGGTCATCATAAACGCGGCGGAATTCGGCGTAGCGGGCGACATTGGCGGGGATCGGCTGGGTTACGGAAAGATCCTGCTGGCCCATGGCGCGGGCGGCCTCGCGCAGGTTTGGATACCAGCCGGCGCCCTTGGCCGCGCAGATGGCCGCACCAAGGGCCGAGGCTTCCGCCACATCCGCCTTTGACACCGGCAGATTGGTGGCGTCCGCCACGATCTGCAGCAGCAAGGGCGAGGCCGTGCCACCGCCGATGGCGGTGATGCCAGTAATCTTGGCACCCATCGCGCTCATGGCTTTTTCCAGCGCATAGGCCTGATCCAGCGCCAGCCCTTCCAGCAGGGCGCGGTAAATATCGCCACGCTTGGACGAGCCGGAAAGCCCCACAATCACCCCGCGCGCCGTGGCATCCCAATGCGGCGTCATCGAGCCTTGCCAGAACGGCAATAACGCAATGCCGCCCGCCCCGATGGGAGAGGCGGCCGCCTCGGCCTCTATATCGCGCAGGAAACGGGCGCGGTTTTCGTCTGAGACGCCGCCGATTTCACGGGCAAACCAGTCGATCAGGAAGGTGCCGGATTTCAGAACGGTTTCGAAAATATAACCATCATCGGCCACAGCGGTTTCGGTGCGAAAGGCCAGATCATGCCCATATTCGGGTGAAAAAATCCCAGCAACGATGGCCGTCCCGAGGTTCATATAGGCAAGCGACGGTTCGGTCGCGCCCGCGCCCGTCGCCGCGCATTGACCGTCGCCGCCACCGGCGATGACGGGGGTGCCTGCGATCAGCCCGGTGGCGGTGGCGGCCGCACCCGACACAACGCCTATTGGCAGGCCGGGCCGGGCAAGATCGGGCATCATCTGCGCGGGAATGCCTGCCGCGGCCAATATGTCCGCCGACCATGTTCTGGTCTTGATATCCAACATGCCCGACGGGTCTGCCGAGGCGACCGAGGTGATCCAGTTACCGGTCAGGCAATGGGTCAGATAGCCATGCACGTCGCTGTATTTCGCGACGGCGAAATTTTCGGGCTCGTTCTCGCGCAGCCAGATCATCCGGTTGACAGGCACGATGGCATCAACCGGTTTGCCACTGATCTGGTGCAAACGGTCGGCGCCAAAGGTGCGGGCAAGATCTTCGGCCTGCTGGATTGCACGTTCATCAAGCCAGACCATGCCGGGGCGCACGGCGCGACCATCGGCGTGGAACAAGCCGAATGTTTCGCGTTGGTTCGAGATAGACACAGCCGCAACCCGGTTGCTGTCAATCTGCGTACACAAGGCCCCAAGGGCGGATTTGGTTGAGGACCACCAATCGGCGGG
>JBATTI010000151.1:0-5031 GCA_049670445.1 Albidovulum sp.
AAACCCGACAGCCCCGACCATCACAAGGATAGAGCCTGCCTGAATAAGAACACTCGCCACCGGCGTATTCATCAGCCGGGCATATTCCATCACGAAGCGGATCGTGAACGGATCGGCGGTTTGCAGCCCCTCATCCGACAGCTCCCCGACCGGCAAGGTCGCCAGCGACAGCTTGACCAGCACCAGTGACAGAACCGTGGCCAAGGCAAACCCCAGCCAGCGCGCCTGCATGGGCACGCCCATCGCGATCAACTGACGTGCGGCCTCTTGCGGTGCGCGCAGACTTTGCACGAACAATATGCGCAGATCATCCATCAACCCGTTCATGCCGCCCCCTCGCGCCGGTAGGCAACCACCATCCCGCGTATCCAAAACCACAGAAATCCGGCGAAAACGGCAGCGCCCAGCAACTGAACCCAGGCCACCTGCCCCACAAACCCATCGCAAAACCCATGCAAAAGCGAGGCCGGCGCAATCGCCAGCATCGCCCAGAAAAGTGCCACCCGCGCGCCCGACGCCGTGCCCTGAAAGCGCAGGATCCGCATCACCATATGCGCGCCAAGCGCGATCCCATATGCCAAAAGCGGCAAGACAAACAACATGATAAACAAGGTGATGCCAAGGCGCGCCTCAAGCGGCACCGAGGGGTCGATATGTGCCGCACGCGCCAGCGACGGCGCGCGCGCCACAAACATCAAAAGCCCTGCGGCCATGACGATAACCAATGCACGATCCTCGCGCGGGCCCGAGGCCAGCAAGCGCCCGACCGGCCCTGCCGGGTCTCGGTAAGTCGCAAGTATCTCGGCCCCGACGCTCATCCCTTACGCCGTCTCGCCAACCAGTTTTCCAGACGTCCGACAATCTCGGCGGCCAGACCTTCATCCTCGATCTCGGCGATCGCATCGGCAAGGAATGACAGCACCAAAAGGGCGGTCGCATCTTCGCGCGAAACCCCGCGCGACCGCAGATAGAACAAGGCCGTGTCATCAATGGCACCGGTGGTAGAACCGTGGCTGCATTTGACATCATCGGCGTAGATCTCAAGCTCTGGCTTGGCAAGAAACTGGCTGTCCTCATCCAAAAGCAAAGCCTGGCTGATCTGATAGCCATCGGTCTTCTGGGCACCGTTCTTGACCAGGATCTTGCCCTGAAACACGCCCGTGGCGCCGTTCTTCAGAACCTTCTTGAACACCTGCCGGCTTTCGCAGCCTACCGCGTCATGGGTCACGAAGACCGTGTCATCATGCCAGAACGGGCCTGTCGCATTATCCCCCAAGGCGGCCCCGGCGACATTGGCCACGGCATTGTCGCCCAGAATTTCCAACACGCATTCATTGCGCGTCAAAACCCCATTGGCGGTCAGGGTGAAGGATTTGAACAAAGACGCCTCGGCCAGCCGCGCGAAAATATGGGTGATGGCACGGCGTGTATGGTCGCGGCCCTGGGCGCGGATATGGTGGAACCGCGCGCCTTGCGCCACGTCCACCTCCATCACCTTGTTGAAGCGCGCCGCCGCCGGGCCAGTTTCCAAAAGCGTCAGTTCCGCCCCGGCTTCCAGCTTAATGCAGTGATGCAAGATCGCGTCAGATGTGGTTGATTCGTGATAATAAACCAAATGAACCGGCTTTTCTGCCTTGCCCGTCACCCGGATCAGCACGCCATCCTGAGCCGCCGCCGTGTTCAGCGCCGCCAATGGCCGCGCCACCGGATCTTGCCCGCGCGTCTCCAGCACGCCGTAAAGATCGCGGGCCCAGTGGATATCGCGGGCGTCGGCTTCGGCCAGACGGCAAATCTCGACCCCTGCAAAGGTCAGATCGCTTGACCGCGCCGGATCAAACACCCCGTCGGCGAATGCAATAACCACCCGGTCAATCCCGCCAAAGAGCTCCGCGTCAGGCGTGCCGGTGAACAGGGCCGCCTCTGGTGCGGCCTCGGCGACAAGGTCGGTGGGATCGGTATAGCGCCAATATTCATCGCGCTTGCCCGGCAGACCCATTTCGCCAAGCCGCGCCAAAGCGCTTGCCCGCGCCGGGGCCGAAAACCCGCCGCGGGGCAAGTCCAGCCCTGCGATCCGCGCAGAAGTCGCCGCAGCGCGGCTTGCGTCTTTTCTTGCCAGCGCCGTCATCAAACCACCTCGGCCAGAAGATCGGCATAGCCGTTGTTTTCAACCTCAAGCGCCAGCTCTGGCCCACCGGTCTTGATGATCCGGCCATCCGACATGATATGCACGACATCGGGTTTGATATGGTCCAAGAGCCGCTGGTAATGGGTGATCACCAGGAATGAACGGCCCGCACCGCGCAAGGCATTCACCCCCTCGGCCACCAATTTCATCGCATCAACGTCAAGACCGGAATCGGTTTCATCCAAGATGCACATCTTGGGTTCCAGCATCGCCATTTGCAGAATTTCGTTGCGCTTCTTCTCGCCCCCCGAAAAGCCCACATTGACCGGGCGCTTCAACATATCGGCGTCGATTTTCAGGGTCTTGGCTTTTTCGCGCACGATTTTCAGGAAGTCACCGGCGGAAAGCTCTTCTTCGCCGCGCGCCTTGCGCTGTGCATTCACCGCCGTGCGCAAAAACGTCATGTTGCCGACGCCCGGAATCTCGACCGGATACTGAAACGCCAAAAACAGCCCAGCTGCCGCGCGCTCTTCGGGATCCATCTCCAACAGTTCTTCGCCCAGAAGGTTTGCCGACCCTTCGGTCACCTCATAGCCGTCGCGCCCCGCCAGAACATAGGAAAGCGTCGACTTGCCCGAGCCATTCGGCCCCATGATCGCATGCACCTCACCGGCGCCGATCTTAAGATCAACGCCTTTCAGAATCGGCTTGTTTTCATCCTCAAGCTTGACGTGCAGATTAGTAATTTCCAGCATAAGTTCCTCGCTCCAAACAGCAAAAGGCGGCCCCGGGGCCAATGGCCCGGACCGCTGAAGTTTCAGTGATTGTTGGTGTCAGCCGTGAACGGCCGCGGTCTTGATCTCGCCGGATGAAACCGCCGCGACATAATCGGCCGAGAAGAGATCGGCCCAAAACGCTGGCGCGGTCGAGGCCACGGCGGCTTCGCCAAAATGCATCAGCGCAAATCCGAGGGCCAGCGATTGCATCCGACTGCGGGTTGCCAGCTGAAAGATCAAGATCATCACAATCGCCGTGATCATCGCAAACAAGACCATGCCGCGTCCGCCCAGATCGTAGAACGCCTCGGGAAGGCCCGAGAATTGTACCAGATGGAAATAGGCCAAACGCCCAAAAAGCACCGCCAAAGCACCGGCGGCAAAGGCCACCGGTATCATCACGTAATCCATGAACGTCCGCTTGGGCCTTTTGGGTTTGTTGCCGAAATGCTGAACAAATTTCTTTTGCGTCCGCAATCCGACGAGGTCTTCGTGTTCGAATTGCTGGCCCGCGCTTATCCGGTTGAGCCGTTCTGAAAATGTCGCCTTTTGTTCCGCCATCATTGTACTTTTCCCACCGCAGGGTAATAATTGATTGCCCTGTATTTGGCAGCCAATAGCGGCAGAAGTATGGATGCAATCCGTTTATCTTTGTGTCAGATTTCGGACCCTGCGGCCTTAATCTTTGTGAAATGCGGCGAAATAAGCTCATGCTTTTGCCAGCCTTTCACGCCGGGCACGGCGCAAGGCGCGACGCTCCTGCAACTCGGTGATCGCATCGCGCAGATGTCCGGCGGCCCCGTCGACCACATCATCGACATCCGAAGGCTCGAAATGGTCAATGGCTTCGCGGATATTCATCAGCAATCCGGTATTGGCAGCCAATCGCCGGCTAAGCGCTTTCTTGAAAGCGGCACGTCCCCGGACCGGGTGCAAGACCCGCCCCGCAGCCGCCGTCGCGGCCACCTGATCAAACAAGAGGTCAGGATCGGTTGAGAATTGCACATCCGCGAACCAATCCGGCGCATGATCCTCCAGCCTGCCGGAAATCAGCTCCGGATCGGCGGCAATATGCGAAAAGGCAAAAATCTCGTCATTCGGATAGTCGCGCATCGAAACCGGGCCCTGCGCCATCTGCTGTCGCTGTGCAAACAGTCGGTCAAGTGCCCGCCCGCTGAACCGGGTCAGCGCGAATATCGCCCGGAAATGTGCCATGCCCGGCAGGCCGCGGGTAAACCTCATGTGTTTGTGAAACGGGCCAAGCTGATAGCCAAGCGCATCGTGCTCCTGCTTGGTGAAGGCCGAAAAGAAGCTGTCGGCGGCCGCGGTGAAATACACATCCGGCTCAATCAGCCAGTAGTGATCATAATCCGGGCGCGCCTGACGCAAGGCGTAGAAAAAGTAATCGCCACAGCGCCACCCCCAGTCCGGCACCAGGGCAAGCTTATTGCGCAAGACCCATTCGGCATTCAGATCAATAACCGGAACCGGCGAGTATACCCTGGGCGCGCGATTATGAAAAACCACAGCCACATCATCGCCGAATACCGGGGCAAGCGCCGCCAAAAGCCGCTCTTCCTCAGACGTCCATTTGTGGGTGCGAATGGCAACGATCGAACGCATCAGGCAGATCCACCTCTTGCGGCGCGGCCGAGCGGCAAGGCGCCAAGCGGCAAGCCCCCGGCAAGGGGGCATACCAGCGCGCCCGCCCGATCAGACCCCGCCCGATCAGACCCCGCCCGATCAGACAAATCCGATATCACGCCCCAAAGGTTGCCTGTCGTGCTCACCCAACGCTTCCCTCAAGCGAGATCGCAACCAAAGCCTGCGCCTCCATTGCGAATTCCATCGGCAAGGCTTGCAAGACCTCGCGGCAAAAGCCGTTCACCACCAGCGCCACGGCCTCTTCCTCATCCATCCCGCGCGAGCGGCAGTAGAACAGCTGATCGTCATCGACCTTGGATGTCGTCGCCTCATGCTCGACCCGCGAAGAATTATTCTTCACCTCGATATAGGGCACCGTATGCGCCCCGCATTTATCGCCGATCAGCAGGCTGTCGCATTGGGTATAGTTGCGGCTGTTCTTGGCCCTGGGATGCATCGACACCAGACCGCGATAGGTGTTTTGCG
>JBATTI010000152.1:0-8273 GCA_049670445.1 Albidovulum sp.
TGCACTTCATAGAATTTCTGCGCCTGTGCCAGGCTCAGATGGATACGCTTTTGCGCAGCAATGCGCAGGCCCGCTGCCTCAAACTTGGCATTGATCTTGCCAGTCAGGTTGCGGCGGGTTGCGTCGGGTTTGATGATAGACAAGGTACGTTCGATCGCCATGGTTTTCGCCTTTTCGCTTGGGGGTGTGCACGGGGCGGATGCCCCTCACCGAATTCTCGGCGCTGGCTAGCACGGGGCGCGGCCGAAGAAAACCCGGTTTTGCGGCGGTTGACGGCGACCGACACTTCGGGCAAGCCCTGCGCATGCTCAGGATATCCGACATCACCTATTCGGTCGAAGGCCGCCCGCTTTTTGAGGGCGCCTCCGCAACCATTCCCACCGGCCACAAGGTCGGGCTTGTCGGCCAGAACGGCACCGGCAAGACCACGCTTTTTCGCCTGATCCGGGGTGAGCTTGCGTTGGAGGGCGGCGAGATCGCCATGCCGTCGCGCGCCCGCATCGGCGGGGTCGCACAAGAAGTACCCTCCTCCTCGACCTCACTGATCGACACCGTGCTTGAGGCTGACACCGAACGCGCAAGCCTGCTGGCCGAGGCGGAAACCGCCACCGATCCTGCGCGTATCGCCGAAATCCAGCACCGGCTGTCGGATATTGATGCCTGGTCCGCCGAAGGCCGCGCCAGTTCGATCCTCAAGGGGCTTGGCTTTGACGCGGAAGCGCAGCTAAGACCCTGCTCTGATTTTTCCGGCGGCTGGCGGATGCGGGTGGCTTTGGCGGGGGTTCTTTTCGCCCAGCCCGACCTTTTGCTATTGGATGAACCGACCAACTACCTTGACCTTGAAGGCGCGGTTTGGCTTGAGACTTATCTTGCCAAATACCCCCATACCGTCATCATCATCAGCCACGACCGCGGCCTTCTTAACCGCGCGGTCAACGCAATCTTGCACCTCGAATCGCGCAAGCTGACGCTTTGGTCCGGCCCATACGACCAATTCGCCCGCCAGCGCGCCGCGCTTATTGCCGTCCAGACCGCCGAGGCGAAGAAGCAAGACGCCCGCCGCGCCCATCTGCAAAGCTTCGTTGACCGCTTCAAGGCCAAGGCCTCAAAGGCGGTACAGGCGCAAAGCCGCGTCAAGATGCTTGAAAAGATGACCCCGATCATGGCCCCGGAAGAGGCCAGAAAGCAGGTCTTCACCTTCCCGCCGCCCGAACAGCTTTCACCGCCGATCATCACCATGGATGGCACCGCCGTCGGCTATGACGGCCCGCCGGTCTTGCGCCATCTGGATCTGCGCATCGACCAGGATGACCGCATCGCCCTTTTGGGCCGCAACGGCGAAGGCAAATCAACCTTGTCAAAACTGCTGGCGGGCAAGCTTGCGCCTTGCGCCGGCAAAGTCACACGCTCGTCCAAGCTGCGCATCGGCTATTTCGCCCAGCATCAGGTGGATGAGCTTTACCTGGATGAGACACCCCTTCAGCACATCATGCGCCAGCGTCCGGGCGAATCGCAGCCCCGGTTGCGCGCCCGTCTTGCCGGTTTCGGCCTTGGGGCCGATCAGGCCGATACCGCCGTGGGCCGCTTGTCTGGCGGGCAAAAGGCGCGCCTGTCGCTGTTGCTCGCGACCATCGACGCCCCGCATATCCTGATCCTCGATGAACCGACCAACCACCTTGACATCGAAAGCCGCGAAGCGCTGGTCACCGCCCTTACCGAATATTCGGGCGCTGTGATCCTTGTCAGCCATGATATGCACCTTCTGAGCCTGGTGGCGGATCGCTTGTGGCTGGTCAAAGGCGGCGCGGTGTCCCCCTATGCGCATGATCTTGACGCTTACCGGCGCGAGCTTCTGGCAGGCGATGACGCCGATAAACCCAAAGAGAAGGCCACCGAAAAGCCCAAGGAAAAAGCCGCCCGCCCCTCGCGTGATGCCATTCTGGCCATGAAGGCCGAGGTTCGCAAATGCGAAGAAAGGCTCGCCAAACTCAACGAAATGCGCGACAAACTGGCAAAGAAGCTGGCAGCCCCTGAACTTTACGAAAATCCCGCAGAGGCGGTCGTGTGGCAAAAGAAATATGCCGAGGTGATGGGCGCCCTTGACCGCGCGGAAGAGCTTTGGCTGAAAGCCGCACAAAAGCTTGAACTGGCAGAGGCTTAAGCGTTTTGGAACTTCAATTCTACCTGACCGCTTTCGTGACGCTGTTTGTGATCGTTGACCCGATTGCACTGGCGCCACTTTTCGTGGCCCTGACGCGCGGCATGGATGAGGCGCACCGCCGCACGGTTGCCCTGCGTGCGTGCCTGATTGCGGTGGTCCTGCTTACGCTCTTTGGCCTTTTGGGCGACAAGATCCTTGCCGTCATCGGCATTTCCATGCCCGCATTCAAAATCTCGGGCGGGATATTGCTGTTCATCACCGCCCTCGACATGCTGTTTGAACGCCGCACCCAGCGCCGTGAAGGCCAGCAGACCGATCCCAATCACGACCCATCGGTCTTTCCGCTGGCAACCCCGCTGATTGCCGGGCCCGGCGCCTTCACCACGATGATCTTGTTGGTCAACAACGCGCCAACCTCTGGCATCCCCCATACTTTGGCGATCCACGGGGTGATGGTTCTTGTCGTGATCTCGGCTTATCTGTTCTTCCTGGCCGCCGGTTTGATCGAACGCGCCCTTGGCCGCACCGGAATTATTGTCATTACGCGGCTTTTGGGCATGTTGCTGGCCGCACTTTCCGTGCAGTTTGTGCTCGACGGGATCCGTGGAACAGGGTTTTTATGACGAATGGACAGTGACGAGACCGCCCGTTTTATCTACCTTGGCCTGATCTTGGTTGCCGTGGCCGGGTCTTATTTGGCCGCAAACCGCAAGAACCTTGGCAAGACCGCGCAACAAGCCGCGATCTGGGGTCTGATCTTTGTGGGCGCGGTGGCAGTGGCGGGCCTCTGGCCTGAAATCCGCCGCCAGACCTTGCCCCATAAACCCGTCACAACCGCGAATGGAACCGAGATCCGCGCCGCCGATGATGGGCATTTCTACATCGACACCACCGTCAATGGCACCAATGTCCGCTTTGTCGTCGATACCGGGGCCACCAATATCGTCTTGACCGAACGCGATGCCCGCCGCATTGGCCTGAACCCCGATACTTTGGCCTATACCGGTCGCGCCAGCACTGCCAATGGCATGGTTCTGACGGCCCCGGTGCGCCTCAAAAGCTTTCTTTTGGGACCGTTCAAGGATGAAGACGTTCGCGCCATGGTCAATGGCGGCGACCTTGACACATCGCTTCTGGGGATGAGCTATCTGAGCCTGTTCGAAATGACGCTGACCCAAGACCGGCTGATCCTCAGGCGCTGAAGGCGGCCGGGCAAAGCCCCCTCAGGTTTCCGCCTTCTTGGCCCAGCGCCCGCCGTCCTCGCTCCAATATTGTGCCGAAACTCCGGCCCCGGTCAGCGCCTTCCACTGGCCGCGCGCCACCTCGACCGCATCGGGGTCATTGCCATCGAACAAGACACAAGACCGCTCGGCGGCCTGGCATTCCTCGGCCGAAATCCCGGCCCCATCGACCGCCATCAAACACGCAACCCCTTGCGGCACCGCCCCCAGCGTCAGCAACACCGGCTGGGCCGCATCATGCGCCCCCCCGGCAATGCCATGCGCCAGAAAACCGTCCTCGGCGCCCAGCCATAACTTGGCGTCCAGCCATTCAAGCCGCGCGCCTTCGCGCGCCCGAACCGCCACCCGCCAGCCCGCCGCCATTGCCCGCTCCAAAAGCATCGGCAAGGCCGCCTCCACCGGCGAGCGGGTCAGATGATAGAAGAATACCGCACCCATCAGTCTTCCAGCATATCCCTGACCAGCCGGTTCAGCGCCATCACCCCCCAGCCCGAAGCCCCCTTGGGCGCAAGCGTGGTTTCCTTGGGCGGCAAGGCGACACCGGCAATATCAAGATGGATCCACGGCACATCATCCTTCACGAACCGCCGCAAGAATTGCGCCGCCGTGATCGACCCCGCCGCGCGGCCGCAAGAATTGCGCATATCCGCGATGCGTGATTTCAGCATCGCATCATAGACCGGCCCCATCGGCAAGCGCCACGCCCCCTCGCCCTCGGCTTCCGCCGCCTTCAGGAAAGCCGCGCAAAGCTTGTCGTCATTTGAAAATACGCCAGCGTTTTCATGGCCCAAAGCCACGATCATCGCGCCGGTCAGGGTGGCCAGATTGATCATGCCGGTCGGTTTGAAACGCTCTTGCGCATACCAAAGCACATCGGCCAGCACCATGCGCCCTTCGGCATCGGTGTTGATCACCTCGATCGTGTCGCCTTTCATGGAGCGTACCACATCGCCGGGCCGCTGGGCGCGCCCGTCGGGCATGTTTTCAACGATGCCGACCAGTCCCACGACATTGGCCTTGGCCTTGCGCAAGGCCAAGGCCCGCATCACGCCGGACACCACACCGGCGCCGCCCATATCCATCGTCATCTCTTCCATACCAGCCGCAGGCTTGATCGAGATGCCGCCCGTATCGAAGACCACGCCTTTGCCGACCAAAGCGAAAGGCGCATCGCCCTTCTTGCCGCCATTCCAGTGCATCACCACAACCTTCGACGGGCTTTCAGAGCCTTGCCCAACCGCCAAAAGCGACCGCATGCCAAGCTTTTCAAGCTCCGCCTCTTCAAGGATCTCAACCTCAAGCCCCAGCTCTTGCATGGCGCCAAGCCGTGCGGCGAAATCGCCGGTGGTCAGCACATTGGCAGGCTCGTTGACCAGATCACGGGTGAACAAGACCCCATCGGCAACCGCCGCCATGGGTGCGGCTTCGGCGGCCAGCGTCTCGGGGCCGTCGGAAAAGAACCGCACTGCCCCTTTTACGGGCTGTTCCGCGGTCCGGTAGGCCGCAAAATCATAGGCCCGCAGCGCCAGCCCAAACGACACTTCCGCCGCTTGCCGGTGCCCGCCGGACAAAACCAATACACCCGACGCCCCCAAAGCCTTGGCAATGGACGCGCCCGCCTTGCGCGCCTCGGCGGCGGTGCTTTTGACGTCAAGCTTCACCAGCTGCACCGCTTCCGCGCTCAGCCCCGCAGGCCAGGCCAGATCCATCGCATCCCCGATGGCCATCTTTTCCCAGGCGGCACTGGCCAGCGCGCGTTTCAAGGCGCCGCGCGACGCACGGTCAAGCCGTGATGCCGCCCCGCGCAGCTTGCAATCCACCCCGACCAGCACCGCGATGCGTCCGGTTTCGGCAAGCATTGCGTCAACATCGGTTGCGTGAAAGTGAATCTCGATAGGTCCTGGCATGGCTTTCTCCGGCTTGGTTTCGCCGGACCCTACCGGCCAGTGCCCGGTTTGGCCAGATATGAGTTTTCCCCGGCCGCGCTTTGGTCTAGGGATAGTCAAAACAAGAAGCGCGGGGGGCCGAAGCGGGCATGTCAAAATTCGACAGATACATGCTGTCGCAGCTGATGATGTTTTTCGGCTTCTTTGCGCTTGTCCTGGTATCCATCTACTGGGTCAACAGTGCCGTGCGGCTGTTTGACCGGCTGATCTCTGATGGCCAGTCGGTCTGGGTGTTTTTGGAGATGACGGCACTGACGCTGCCCAATGTCATCCGCCTGATGCTGCCCATTGCGGCATTCGTGGCCGCCGTCTATGCAACCAGCCGCATGGCCTCGGAAAGCGAATTGGTGGTGATGCAATCCACCGGCTTTTCGCCCCTGCGCATGGCGCGCCCGGTGATAACATTCGGGCTGATCGTCGCGCTGATGATCTCGGCCCTTGCGCATTTTCTGGTTCCCGCCGCCCGCACCCGGCTGAATGAGCGTAACGCCGAGATAACCGCAAACGTGTCGTCCAAACTGCTGAACGAGGGCCGGTTCTTGCACCCGGCCGATGGGCTGACGCTTTATATTCGCGCTATTCTGGCCACGGGCGAGCTGACGGATATCTATCTGGTCGACGCCCGCACCCCCACCAATGTCGCCACCTATACCGCCAAGCGCGCCTTCTTGGTCAAGACCAACAGCGGGCCGAAACTGGTGATGTTCGACGGCATGGCGCAGGCCCTGAAAAAGCCGCAAGCCGAACTTTCGGTAACGCGCTTTGCGGATTTCACCTATGATATCGGGGCGTTGATGGCCGCGCGTGGGCCGCGCTATCCATCCTTGAACGAACGCCCGACCAGCGCGCTGTTATGGCCCTCGGACGAAGTTTTGCGCCAAACCGGCGCCAGCCGTGCCGCCGCGATATTTGAAGGGCACGACCGGATGGCAAAACCGCTTTTGGCAATGGCCGCGGCCCTGATCGGTTTCGCCGCGATGCTGACCGGCGGCTTTACCCGCTTTGGGCTTTGGCGACAGATATCGCTGGCATCGGCTTTGCTGGTCTTGCTGTTTTTCGCCTCTAACCTCACCGACAAGATCGCGGCAAGGGACGAATCCCTTGTGGCCATTGCCTATGCGCCGGCGGCCTTCGGCACCGCCCTTGCCCTTGCCATGCTGGTCTGGACAATGCGGCGACGCCGCCCGCCGCGCCTTCATGGCGCGAACCCCAAGGCGGTGGCCGCATGACCCTGTCGTTTTATATTGCCCGGCGCTTCTTGCAGACATTCTTGATTATTTTCGCGGGTTTCTTCGCGCTGCTTTACCTTGTCGATATGATCGAACAGGTCCGCCGCTCTGGCGCTGATAATTTCAGCGTGGCCACGGCGGCCAAACTATCGCTTTTGCATACGCCGGCGTCGGTTTACGGGATCTTGCCACTGATCATGGTGCTGGCCGCAATTGCGCTTTTCTTGCGGCTTGCACGCAGCTCTGAACTGGTCGCCACCCGTGCGGCGGGGCGCTCGGCCCTGCGTACACTCATTGCGCCCGTAGCGGCCGCTTTGGCCATCGGGGCGATTGCGGTGGCGGTGATGAACCCCTTGGTCGCGGCCACCTCCAAACGCTATGAAACGCTTTCGGCGCAATTGTCCGGCGGATCAACCGCCAACGCTTCTTTCGGCAGTGACGGTCTGTGGCTGCGCCAAGGCGATGCGCATGGCCAATGGGTTATTCATGCCGACCGCGCCAATCCTGAAGGCACCGCATTGTTCGGGGTAAGCTTCATAGCCTTTGGCCCAACCGGCGGCCCGCTGTCGCGCATCGAAGCGGCCTCGGCTGAATTGACCCAAGGGGCGTGGATTGCAACCGATGCAAAAGAGTGGCTTTTTGCCGAAACCTCCAACCCCGAAGCCCTTGCCAAGCGGCATGAGCGCCTGACCCTCACCACCAATCTGACTGCCGATCAGATCCGCGACAGTTTTGGCGAACCCGCAACCGTCTCTATTTGGGATCTGCCGGGGTTCATCGCCAACCTTGACCGCGCCGGATTTTCGTCGCGCAAACACGTGGTCTGGCTGCAACGCGAACTGGCCTTGCCGCTGTTGCTGGCCGCCATGGTGCTGGTCGGCGCGGGCTTTACCATGCGCCACGCGCGGCTTGGCCATAGTGGCGTCTTGGCACTCATGGCGCTTTTATCCGGTCTGGCCATTTTCTTCGTCCGCAATTTCGCGCAAGTATTGGGTGAAAGCGGCCAGATCCCCGTCGTTCTTGCCGCTTGGAGCCCGCCGCTGGCAGCCGTGCTTTTGTCTGTCAGTCTCTTGCTGCATCTGGAGGATGGTTGATGCGTCTGACGCTGATGATCTGCGCGATCCTTGCCTGGCTTTGCGGGCCGGTTTTCGCAGCCGACCCGCCCCCGGCCACGCTTATTGCCGATAAGCTGTTCATCAACGCCGACACCACCCTGACCGCCGAAGGCGCTGTTGAGGTGATATACGACACCACCCGTCTGACCGCCTCGAAACTGACCTATGACAGCGCGAAAGACAGCCTTGTGATCGACGGCCCGATCAAGATCACCGACAGCACCGGCACCGTGGTTCTGGCCAGCGCGGCCGAACTTTCAGGCAATCTGCGCGAAGGTATTTTGAAAAGCGCGCGACTGGTCCTGAAAGATCAGCTTCAGCTTGCAGCCTTGCAGATGACCCGCACCGACGGGCGCTATACCCAGCTTGACAAGGTCGTGGCCTCGTCTTGTCAGGTCTGCGCCTCCAACCCGGTGCCCTTGTGGGAAATCCGCGCCCGCCGGGTGGTTCATGACCAGCTTGAACGCCAGCTTTACTTCGATCATGCCCAGTTGCGTGTGGCGGGCGTTCCGGTGTTCTACATCCCCAGACTGCGGATGCCCGACCCGACGCTGGAACGTGCGACCGGCTTCTTGTTGCCA
>JBATTI010000153.1:0-13974 GCA_049670445.1 Albidovulum sp.
ACACAGAGCTATTGGAGCTCGCGATTATTGAGAATATTCAGCGCGCCGATCTCAATCCGGTGGAAGAGGCGATGGGTTATCGCCAATTGATGGACCGTTTCGGCCATACGCAAGAAAAAATGGCAGAAGCACTGTCCAAAAGCCGCAGCTATATCGCCAATCTTTTGCGTCTTTTGGCCTTGCCAGAGACTGTTTTGACGTGGCTCCGCGAAGGCAAGCTGACGGTTGGCCACGCGCGCGCATTGATCACAACTGACAATCCAATTGAACTTGCGCGTGAAGTGATTGCCCGTGGGCTTTCAGTCCGCGAGACGGAAAAGCTGGCACAGGCACCAAAATCCGCCAAAGCGGGGGCAGCAACGCGCCGGCCTTCGGAAAAGGACGCGGATACAAAGGTTCTTGAACAAGATCTATCCGCCAATCTGCGAATGAAGGTGGTGATTGATCACAAAGGTCATGACGGCGGCAGTTTGATCATCACTTACAAGGATCTCGAACAACTTGATGAGCTTTGTCAGATTCTTTCAACCGTTCGGTAATCATCGGTCCGGCCGGGTCCAGATAAAGACCGAAACCCCAATAAGGGCGAGGGTCTGAATCGCGATAACCTGGTTGGAAAACCCAAGCGCCAATGACAGGCCAAGCGTCGCCGCAATCGACAGGCTTGCAAGAAGCTTTGCACGCCGTGAAATTGCGCCGCGTTGGTTCCAATCGTGGATCGGCGGCCCAAAAACCGGGTGTTGAAGCAGCCATCTGTGCAGCCGGGGCGAGGATTTTCCAAAGAAAAAGCCAGCCGCCAGTAAAAAAGGTACGGTCGGCAGCAGCGGCAAAAACATACCGATTACACCCAATGCGAGCGCGACACTCCCCGCAGAGGCCCATAACCACCGGATCACAGGGTCAGCTCCCGCAGCACCGCATTGAGCACCGCGCGCCCGTGCCGAGTTGTGGAAACTCGGCTATCACTTTGTTTAATAACACCTATTTCTTTCATTCGAGCCAAAGCTTCGACCCTCAATGGTTGACCGGCCAAAGCCTCATACCGCGCGGGGTCTATCCCTTCGGCCAGCCGCAACCCCATCAACAAGAACTCATTCGCCTGTTCAATGGCGCTTAAGGGCTCGCACAGAGATTGACCGCTGCCGTCGCGCTCCACCGCGTCAAGCCAGAGCGCGGGGGCGAGGGGCGTTTCGGTTGCCATTCTCAGCCCGCCAAGGGTCAATCGCCCATGTGCACCAGGCCCAATGCCGACATAATCGCCGTAACGCCAGTAAATCAGGTTGTGACGGCTTTCCGATCCCGCGCGCGCGTGGTTTGAGACCTCATAGGCGGGCAGGCCGACGCTTTCACAAATATCGTTTGTTATGAGATACATATCAGTTGATAGATCTTCATCTGGCAGGCCTTTCAGATGGCCGGATGCCGCGCGGGTGCCAAAAACCGTGCCATCTTCAATGGTCAGCTGATAAAGCGAGAAGTGGTCAACCGCCATCGCCAGGGCTTCACGAAGTTCGGCCTTCCAGGCGCCAAGATCCTGATCTTGCCTTGCGTAGATCAGATCAAAGCTGACCCGATCAAACGCATCGCGGGCCACATCAAAGGCGGCGCGCGCCTGCGCTGTGTCATGCATCCGCCCCAACCGTTTCAGGTCGGAGTCATTCAGCGCCTGAACGCCCATCGACAACCGGTTGACGCCTGCCTCGGCATAGGCCCGGAAACGCCCGGCTTCGACGCTTGTCGGGTTTGCCTCAAGCGTTACTTCAAAGTCATTGGCCGGGGTCCAACTTCGCCGGATTTGATCCATAATCCCGCTTACCACTTCGGGATCCATCAACGATGGGGTGCCGCCACCAAAGAAAACAGTGTTCAAAACCCGGCCCTTGGTCAGGGCAGCAACCCGATCAATCTCACTTAAATAGGCTCTAAGCCAGTGATTTTGGTCGATTTTCGTGGCGACATGGCTGTTGAAATCGCAATAGGGGCATTTGGCCGCGCAAAACGGCCAATGCAGGTAAAGCCCGAAGCCGCCATTTTTCCAATCTTCCATCACGCTTGGCTTATCGTCCGCCGAACGCCTGACTAAGCTTTGCGAAAGCATCGGCGCGGTGGCTTATGGTGTTCTTGAGCGCGGGGTCCATCTCGGCAAAAGTGATCTTGTAGCCATCAGGTAAAAACATCGGATCATAGCCATGGCCTTCGGTCCCACGCGTGGGCCAGATCACCTCACCATTCACTTTGCCCTCAAATACCTCGTCATGGCCATCTGGCCATGCCAGAACCATGGTCGCGCGAAACCGTGCGCGACGGGGGTAGGGGGCGCCCGCTTGTTCAAGCGCCCGCCAGGTTCGTGTCATCGCCAGCACAAAGTCACGGCCCGCAGGGGTTTCGGCCCAATCGGCTGTGAAAACCCCGGGCGCGTTGTCCAGCCCCTCAACCTCAATCCCGCTGTCATCGGCCAATGCGGGAAGGCCCGTTGCCTTGGCGGCCGCATGTGCCTTGATCCGGGCATTTCCGACAAAGGTCGTTTCGGTTTCAGCCGGCTCCGGTAGGCCCATTTCGGCAGCACTTACGCAAGTAATGCCAAAAGGCGCCAACAGGGCGGCAATTTCTTCCAGCTTGCCCTTATTGTGGGTCGCCACCAGCAATTTGTCGCCCTGAAATATTCGCATCAGATTGCCGCCTTTTGTGCTTCGACCAGTGCGGCAATCCCGCCCTCGGCCAGATCAAGTAGCTTGTTCATTTCATCCCGAGAGAAGGTCGAACCTTCTGCCGACATCTGCACTTCGACCAACCGCCCGCGCCCGGTAAGAATGAAATTACCGTCTGTACCTGCTTCGCTGTCCTCGGCATAATCAAGATCAACTACGGTCTGGCCCGCATAAATCCCGCAACTTACGGCGGCGATATGATCTATCAGCGGGTCAGATGTGACCAGACCAGCCTTCAAAAGCTTGTTCACTGCAAGGCGCAGCGCGACCCAGCCGCCGGTGATCGCCGCACAACGTGTGCCGCCATCGGCTTGGATGACATCGCAATCCACCACTATCTGGCGTTCGCCCAAAGCGGCGCGGTCAACGCCTGCCCGCAGGGCCCGGCCGATCAGGCGCTGTATTTCCTGAGTGCGGCCCGATTGCTTGCCTGCCGCAGCCTCGCGCCGGTTTCGGGTGTTGGTGGCGCGCGGCAACATGCCATATTCCGCCGTTACCCAACCCAGACCGGAGCCCTTGAGGAAGGACGGCGCCTTGTCCTCGATTGTCGCGGTGCATAGAACATGGGTGCCGCCGCAGCGGATCAGGCAGGACCCTTCGGCATGTTTGGTAATGCCCGTTTCAATCGAAATGGTTCGCATTTCGTCAAGTTTCCGGCCGGAGGGTCGCATATCATTTCCTTTCTGACGTGTAGGGCCAATTACAGGCCTGCTAGCGCGCGATGCAACCCCGATTGACGCCCGCACCCTTGGGCCGCTAATGTCCAAGACCTTGCCCCGGGGCCCAATAATGACCGACGGACCACAGATTCTATCGCAAATGAACGAGCGATCACGCGAAGTTTTTCGCCGCGTTGTCGAAGGCTATCTCGATTCCGGTGACCCGGTGGGCTCGCGCTCCCTTTCCCGTGTGATGAGTCAGCAGCTTTCGGCGGCAACGATTCGCAATGTTATGCAAGACTTGGAGTTTTTGGGGCTTCTGGACAGCCCGCATATCTCGGCAGGCCGGATCCCGACGCAACTTGGCCTTCGGATGTTCGTTGACGGGCTGATGGAGGTCTCGACGGTTTCGGTCAATGACCGCGAGGCGATTGATGCCACGATGGGCGGTTCCGAACCCGAAGTTGGGGCGCTATTTGACCGCGTAGGGGCGGCCCTTTCGGGCATCACACACGGCGCAAGCCTCGTGTTGACCCCCAAACATGAAGCGCCGATCCGCCATATAGAATTCGTTTCTCTTGGGCCAGATCGCGCCCTTGTTGTGCTGGTTTTCGCAGATGGTCAGGTTGAAAACCGTGTTTTCTCTCCGCCTTTGGGGCAAACGCCCTCATCGATGCGCGAGGCGGGGAATTTCCTGAACGCATTGGCTGAGGGAAAAACCCTTTCCGAACTTCGTTTGCATATTCGCCGTGAAATCACTGCCCGCAGGCAAGAGCTGAACAGCCTTGCGCGCGAAATGGTCGAAGGCGGCCTGGCGATGTGGGAAAATGAGGGCGAATCTTACGAACGCTTGATCGTGCGGGGCCAGTCGAACCTGCTTGATCAGTCGGTAGAGGCCGATTTGGACCGCATCAGAAGCCTTTTTGATGACCTTGAACGCAAGCGTGACATCGCCGAATTCCTTGAACTGACCGAATCTGGCGAGGGTGTGCGCATTTTCATTGGGTCTGAGAACAAACTTTTCTCACTTTCGGGTTCCTCTTTGGTGGTGTCTCCCTATATGAACGCTGATCGTAAGATCATTGGCGCCGTGGGTGTCATCGGTCCGACTCGGCTGAATTATGGCCGCATCGTTCCGATCGTCGATTACACGGCGCAGCTTGTGGGCAGGCTGCTGTCAGGCGAGCGCAAGGGAAAAGACTGATGAGTGAGATGAAGAAAGACGAACTTGCAGAAGATCAGGCCCTGATGGGCGAAGAGGCAATTGAAGCCGATCTGATGCATGATGAGGTTGAGGCCCTGCGGGTAGAGCGGGACGAGCTGCGCGATCGGTTCATGCGAGCCTTGGCGGATGCGGAAAACATCCGCAAGCGCGGCGAGCGTGATCGACGCGAGGCCGAACAATACGGCGGATCAAAGCTTGCGCGCGATCTTTTGCCGGTGTTCGACAACCTAAAGCGTGCGCTGGATGCGGCGGGTGAAGAACAACGCGCTGCTGCAAAGGCGCTGATCGAGGGCGTGGAGCTGACGATGCGGGAACTGATCACGGTTCTGACGCGCCATAACGTGACCCCGATCACCCCAGAAGTCGGCGATCCCTTCGATCCGCAAATGCATCAGGCGATGTTCGAGGCACCAATGCCCGGCACCAAGGCGGGCGACATCATTCAGGTGATGACAGAAGGCTTCTTGCTGCATGACCGGCTGCTGCGGCCCGCACAGGTTGGCGTGAGTTCTAGCCCCAAGGCCTAATGTATGGGGCGGGGCAAACCCGCCCTATTCTTCCAAAATCCCCTTAAGTTCATAAAGTGCGGCAAGCGCTGCGATTGGTGTCATCTCATCGGGATGAAGTGCTAGTATTCGCTCTTCCAGCTTTGAGGGGCCTCTGGCGGGTTGCTGCGCGGGGGTAGACAGGGCGCTGAACAGCGGCAGGTCGTCGATCAGCGTGTGTTTGCGGGTTCCGCCCTCGCGTTCGCCCTTCTCAAGCGCCTCAAGCACAACTTTGGCGCGGTCCACCACCACTTGCGGCAGGCCCGCAAGGCGCGCGACCTGTACGCCATAAGACCGGTCGGCAGCGCCCTTGCGGACCTCATGCAGGAAAATCACGTCACCTTGCCATTCCTTGACCGCGACGGTGGCGTTTTCGACGCCCGGAAGCTTGCCCGCAAGGGCGGTCATCTCATGGTAATGGGTGGCGAAAAGTGCGCGGGCGCGGTTGGCGTCATGCAGATGCTCAAGCGTCGCCCAGGCAATGGAAAGCCCATCATAGGTGGCCGTTCCGCGCCCGATTTCATCCAAGATCACCAAGGCCCGGTCGTCGGCCTGATTGAGGATGGCCGCCGTTTCGACCATTTCAACCATGAAGGTTGACCGCCCGCGCGCCAGATCATCGGCCGCACCCACGCGGCTGAACAATTGGCTGACAAGGCCGATATGCGCACTTGTGGCGGGTACAAAGCTGCCCGCCTGGGCCAAAAGGGCGATCAGGGCGTTTTGGCGCAAAAAGGTCGATTTACCGGCCATGTTCGGGCCGGTCAGCAGCCAGATTGCCGGCGTGTCGCCCGATGACAGGGCGCAATCATTGGCCACGAACTGCTCGCCCGAGCGTTTCAGCGCCCGTTCAACCACCGGATGGCGGCCACCTTCAATGGCAAAGGCACGGCTGTCGTCGACCTTCGGTTCGCACCAGTCTTCACCCCGCGCAAGAACGGCAAGAGCGGCGTTGAGGTCGATTTCGGCCAATGATCTTGCCGCTTGGCCGATAAGGCCAGATGCATCCAAAACCATCGCTTTTAAGCCGTCATAGAGCCGCTTTTCAATTTCCAGCGCCCGGTTTCCGGCGTTAAGGATCTTGGTCTCCATCTCTGACAGGGCGACGGTGGTAAAGCGCACCTGATTGGCGGTGGTCTGGCGGTGGATGAAGGTTTCGTTCAGGGGCGGCGCGAACAGCTTTTCGCCGTGGTTTGTGGTTGTCTCAACGAAATAGCCCAGCACGTTGTTGTGCTTGATCTTCAGGCTTTGCACCCCGGTCATGGCGATGAATTCGGCTTGCATTCTTGCGATGACCGCACGGCCCTCGTCGCGCAATTGCCGGGCCTCATCCAGATCCGCGTTGTGGCCGGGTGCGATAAAGCCGCCGTCGCGGGCCAAAAGCGGCGGCTCGGCCAGAAGGGCTGCCTCAAAATAAGCCACCAGATCGTCATGGCCGGTTAGCGCCTCCGTTGCACGTGCCAACCGGGCGGGCAGGTCTGGGAAGGTCAGCCGCGCGGCGATTTGCCCGGCTTCTTTGAGCCCTGCACGAATGGCGGTCAGGTCGCGCGGCCCACCCCGGTCAAGTGCCAACCGCGACAGGGCGCGGTCCATATCGGGCGCCTTGCGCAAATCGCTGCGCAAGGCCTCGGCCAGCCGCGACGCGCCCACCAAATATCGAACCGCCTCTAACCTGCCGTGGATCTCAGCCAGATCGCGCGACGGCGCTGAAAGGCGACGTTCCAACAGGCGCGCCCCAGCGGCTGTCATGGTTCTGTCGATCGCCGCGATCAGCGATCCATCGCGCCCGCCTGAAAGGCTTTGCGTTATCTCAAGATTGCGCCGGGTCGAGGCGTCGATCTGCACGGTTCCGCCAGTGGCTTCCCTGATCGGTTGGCGCAGCAGGGGCAGCTTGCCGCGCTGGGTCAGATCAAGATATTCAACGATGGCGCCCATTGCGGATACTTCGGCACGCTCAAAGCTGCCAAAGGCGTCCAACCCCGTTACACCAAACAGATCACAAAGCCGCTTTTCGGCACCGGTGCTGTCAAACGATCCGCGCGATAGTGGGGTGATTGCGGCGCCTGATTCAGTGACTATTCCGGCGCAATCGATCTCTTTTGTTTCGCTGACTATAACCTCGCGGGGAGCCAGCCGCGCAAGTTCTGGGGCCAGCTGCACCAAAGGACAAATCATCACCCGGAACTCACCGGTTGAGATATCAGCCCAGGCCAAAGCGGCCCCATCGCGCACCTCAGCCCAGGCCGCCAGAAAGTTGTGGCGCCGCGCTTCAAGCAAGGATTCCTCGGTGAGCGTGCCGGGTGTGACCAGCCGCACCACGTCGCGCGCGACCACCGATTTCGCACCGCGCTTCTTGGCCTCGGAGGGGCTTTCCATCTGTTCGGCAATCGCCACACGAAAGCCTTTGCGGATCAGCGTCAGAAGATAGCTTTCGGCGGCGTGATAAGGCACGCCGCACATCGCAATATCTTGACCCAGATGCTGCCCTCGCTTGGTCAGCGCAATATCCAACGCAGCCGCCGCCACTTCGGCATCGTCAAAAAACATCTCGTAAAAGTCGCCCATCCGGTAGAACAAAAGCGCCTCTGGATAGCGGCCCTTGATCTCCAGATATTGCGCCATCATCGGCGTGACCGTGCCTTCGTTTGCGTTCAAACCTGCCCCCCCGTGGATTTGGCCCCGACCCTACAAAACCCTGCCCCCCGGGAAAAGCGCCAAATCCAATGGATTGTGACATTCGCGCGGGGGCGTTATTACGACGGAAACGCATAAGGAAACGTCGCAAAATGTCGTCAAAAAACCGTGTCACTCCGGAAGAAGCCCTTGCCTATCACATGAACCCGACGCCGGGAAAATATGAGATCAACGCTTCCACGCCGATGGCAACACAGCGCGACTTGTCATTGGCCTATTCGCCGGGTGTGGCCGTGCCGGTGCAGGCCATCGCGGATGCGCCGGAAACCGCATATGACTACACCACCAAGGGCAATATGGTAGCGGTGATTTCCAACGGTACGGCGATCCTGGGCATGGGCAATCTTGGTGCGCTGGCCTCCAAGCCGGTGATGGAAGGCAAAGCAGTGCTGTTCAAGCGCTTCGCCGACGTCAACGCCATTGATATCGAACTTGATACCGAAGACCCGGAAGAGATGATCAGGGCCATCAGCCTGATGGGCCCGACATTTGGCGGGATCAATCTGGAAGACATCAAGGCGCCCGAGTGCTTCATCATCGAGCAACGCCTGAAAGAGATCATGGATATCCCGGTCTTTCACGATGATCAGCACGGCACGGCCGTTATCTGTGCCGCCGGTTTAATCAACGCGCTGGAAATCAGCGGCAAGAAGATCGGTGAGGTGAAGATTGTACTCAACGGTGCCGGAGCTGCCGGTATCGCCTGCCTTGAACTGCTGAAGGCTATGGGCGCCAAACATGATAATTGCATCATGTGCGACACAAAGGGTGTCATCTGGCAGGGCCGCACCGAAGGCATGAACCAATGGAAGTCCGCCCATGCGGCCAAGACCGATGCGCGCAGCCTTGATGACGCAATGAAAGACGCCGATGTGTTCCTTGGTGTTTCGGCCAAGGGGGCGGTAACGGCTGAAATGGTAGCTTCAATGGCCCCCAACCCGGTGATTTTCGCCATGGCCAATCCTGACCCGGAAATCACGCCCGAAGAGGCGCATGCCGTGCGCGAAGATGCCATCGTTGCCACCGGGCGGTCGGACTATCCCAACCAGGTCAATAATGTGCTGGGCTTTCCCTATCTCTTCCGCGGTGCGTTGGATATTCACGCCCGTGCGATAAATGATGAAATGAAGATCGCCTGTGCTGAGGCCTTGGCGCGCCTGGCCCGTGAAGAAGTCCCCGAAGAAGTGGCCGTGGCTTATGGCCGCAAACTGACCTTCGGGCGCGATTACATCATTCCGACGCCGTTTGATCCGCGCCTGATCCATGTGATTCCGCCTGCCGTAGCAAAAGCGGGCATGAAAACCGGCGTTGCCCGACGCCCGATCGTCGACATGGCCGGTTACGAGCTTAGCCTGAAGGCTCGGATGGATCCGACGGCGACGATCCTGCAGGGCATCCATGCCCGCGCGCGCCAGGCGCAGGCACGCATGGTTTTTGCTGAGGGTGATGATCCGCGGGTTTTGCGCGCAGCGGTGGCCTATCACCGCGCCGGCTTGGGTGTGGCGATGGTTGTGGGGCGCGAGTCCGATGTTAAGGAAAAACTGGCGGCAGAGGGGCTTGGTGACGCGATAAAAGAGCTTGAAATCGTCAATGCAGCCAACACCGAACATCTTAATACCTACAAAGATTTCCTCTATGCACGGCTGCAGCGTAACGGCTTTGACAGTCATGATATTCACCGTCTTGCCGCACGCGATCGGCACGTATTTTCGGCGCTAATGCTGGCGCATGGCCACGCAGACGGGCTGGTTACCGGCGCTACGCGCAAATCGGCACACGTGTTGGAGCTGATCAATCACGTTTTTGATGCCCGCGCATCTGACGGGGCGGTGGGGATAACGGCGGTGCTGCATAAAGGCCGGATCGTTCTTATCGGTGACACATTGGTGCATGAATGGCCGGACGAAGATGACCTTGCCGACATCGCTGAACGGGGTGCGCATGTGGCGCGCGGGCTTGGCCTTGATCCGCGTGTGGCGTTCCTGTCCTTTTCGACTTTCGGGTATCCAATCTCAGAGCGAGCGACAAAAATGCATGTGGCGCCCAAGGTTCTGGATGGGCGTGGGGTCGATTTCGAATATGAAGGCGAGATGACAGTTGATGTGGCGCTAAACCCGATACAGATGGCGCATTACCCGTTCTGTCGTCTGACGGGCCCGGCCAATGTACTGGTGGTGCCCGCCCGGCATTCTGCCTCTATCTCGGTCAAGTTGATGCAAGAAATGGCGGGTGCGACAGTGGTCGGCCCTATCCTGACTGGCATTGATAAGCCGATTCAGATCTGTTCGATGGGCTCCAGCGTCAACGACATTCTAAACATGGCAGTGATTGCCGCCTGCCGGTTGGGGCAGACGGCGTAATCATCAAGATCAGTGCGTGAACGGGGCCTGTGCGCCCCAAAGCGCCTTGACCTTGGCGTCACGACCGCAGGCCTTTCGGTAGAACTTATAGGCCTCGGATTGTGACTTCGGTCCGCGCCGGGTCAGCACGATATTCGTCCCTTTGTAGTAGTTTTGGTGATAGGCTTCGGCCTTGTAAAAGATTCCGGCGTCCAGAATTGGTGTCACGATCTTGCGTCCCAACGCGGCTTCAGCTTCGGCCTTTGCAGCCTCTGCATCGGCGCGCTGGCGCGTGTTTTTGACGAAGATTGCGGTGCGGTAACTCTCGCCCCGGTCACAAAACTGCCCCCCCGCGTCGGTTGGATCGACTGATCGGAAGAAAAGCTCCAGCAGCCGCGCATAGCTGACTTTGCCGGGGTCAAAATTGATTTCGACAGCTTCGTAATGCCCGGTGCCGCCTTTGCCGACCTGCTTATAGGTCGGGTTTTTCGTGGTGCCGCCGGTATAGCCTGAAACCGCGCCCTTCACCCCCGGAACGCTTTCGAAATCTGATTCGACGCACCAAAAACAACCTCCCGCGACAATCGCGGTTTCAGCCCGCGCCGCCAGTGGCGCAATCATCAATACAAGAAACAAGAACAGTTTTTGCATAGGAACCTCCATTTGGTTCCTAGGACGCCGTGAAAACACGCCGGGCGCAAGTCATCTATGCGTGATCGATGTTACGAGGAGAGTTGGGGGCGGCATCACTCAAGTCCCAACGCTTCTCGGAGGTAGGCAAGCGCTTCCGAAGATAGCACCCCCCCTTTCGTCGCTGAAGATAGCGCGCCACGTCATTAGCGTTGGCTGTGCCAACGATGGCCTCCGCCTCTGCCAAACTGACTTCGGCCTCAGTGTCAGCTTTCGCTGCCGCGACGACCTCGGCCTCGCTTCGCAGGGACAACTGCTTCGTGCAGCTCTGCCGCCGACTTTTCGGCATAGGCGGTATCAGTTCCGAAAAATTGGCCGGTAGGGGCAAGCGGCCCAAGAATAAGTATTGAGAGGCCAAGTGTGGCTACGACTAACCTCACGTAAAACAGCTTACCTTCTTGGGTGCCCGCTTTGGCGGAATCGATGATTGCAAGGCTATGGCGCTGTTGTGACGGAGGGAGATTTACCCAATGCGTTGATCCTTAGTCGAAGCGCCGGTTCCGGGTCGCGATCAGTTTCAACCGCAGCGCATTCAGCCGGATAAAGCCGGCCGCGTCCTTTTGGTCATAGGCGCCGGCGTCATCTTCGAATGTGACGTGCTTTTCAGAATAAAGGCTGTGATCGGACCAGCGCGCCACCGTCCGCACCGACCCTTTGAACAGCTTGACCCGCACCGTGCCGGAGACATGTTCTTGGCTTTTGTCGATCAAGGCCTGAAGCATCTCGCGTTCCGGGGAATACCAAAAGCCGTTGTAAATCAGCTCTGCATAGTGCGGCATGATGCTGTCTTTCAGATGGCCCGCACCCGCATCAAGGGTGATTTGTTCGATGCCGCGATGGGCCTCAAGCAAGACCGTGCCGCCCGGGGTTTCATAGATGCCGCGTGATTTCATGCCGACAAAGCGGTTTTCAACCAGATCAAGCCGCCCGACGCCGTGTTTGCCGCCAAGTTCATTCAGCTTGGTCAGGATCGTTGCCGGACTCATCGGCTCGCCATTGATTGCGACGGCGTCGCCACGCTCAAAACCGATTTCCACCATTTCGGGTGTATCAGGGGCGTCTTCGGGGCAAACGGTGCGCTGATAAACGTATTCAGGCGCCTCATCGGCGGGATTTTCGAGTGCCTTGCCCTCTGACGATGTGTGCAAAAGGTTGGCATCAACCGAGAAGGGCGCTTCGCCGCGCTTGTCTTTTGCGATCGGAATTTGGTTGGTTTCGGCGAATTCGATCAACTTGGTGCGGCTTGACAGATCCCAGACCCGCCAGGGGGCTATGACTTTGATATGGGGGTTCAACGCATAGGCGGCCAGTTCAAACCGGACCTGATCGTTGCCTTTGCCGGTGGCACCGTGTGCCACGGCATCGGCGCCACAGCTTTCGGCGATTTCAACCAAGCGCTTGGCGATCAGTGGACGGGCGATTGAGGTGCCCAAGAGATAAAGCCCTTCGTAAAGGGCGTTTGCACGAAACATTGGAAAGACGAAATCGCGAACGAATTCTTCGCGCAGATCTTCGATATGGATGTTTTCAGGTTTGATGCCCAAAAGCTCGGCCTTGGCCCGCGCCGGTTCAAGTTCTTCGCCTTGCCCGAGGTCGGCGGTGAATGTCACGACTTCGCAACCATATTCGGTTTGCAGCCATTTCAGGATGATTGAGGTATCCAGCCCGCCAGAATAGGCAAGCACAACTTTCTTCGGCGCGGACATGGGACCTCTCCTAAGGTAGGGAATGTGCGCCGCGATTAGCGAAATTTGGGTGCAAGGGCAAGGACGGGCGGAAGGTTTGAGGTATCAAGGGCCCGTCTATGCCTGATCATGCTTCAATAAGGGCGTCTGTGTCGCTGCTGGAAGGCGTATGGCGTGCCCGGCGTGCGCGACTGACATGCAATCGCTCTGGGCGCGCCTTGGTAAACCTGACAAGTGTGGCGCCCCCTGCCATTGGTGCAATCTGGCAGGCCAGGATGCTGCCATTGGTCAGCGTCACATCAGCATCCCATTCTGTGCGCTCTGACATATCGCCGACGAAATCTCGCAGATCGCCCCAGATCGGTGTCGGTTTGGTCAGGTCCTGCCATTGGCGTGTGGCGTCACGAATAGACGTGCAGCCCAGCGTTGCAATAGGATCAAGCCCCCAAAGCGTTGTGTATGCGGTGTTTGACATCACCAACTCACCCGCGGAGGAAAAGACCACGACTGCGTCATCGAGGGCATCAATAACGCGCTGGCCAAGCTCGATTTCTGAACGAAAGCGACGGGTCAACGAGGTTTCGGCCGTCGTATCCTCGATCAGCAAAGCCAATGCGCCATCGGGATGCGGGCGGCCCGTGACCTTGTAGGTCTGGCCCGTAGGAAGCGACCATACTTCTTCGTAATGGCCAGATGATGCGGCTTTCTCCAGATCTGCCATGCGCTGACGCCAGCCGGTATAATCTTTCGGCTCGGGTGCGATGCGTGCTTCGCGGAGCTGGTCAAGGAAGGAAAACAGGGTTGGCCGGGCCGAAAGAAACTCGGGCCCGAGGGCGGTCAGATCTATCATGGCGGGGTTGAAAAGCGCCAGTTGGCGCTGGCGGTCGAATATGGCTAGACCGATTGGAAGATCTGCAAAAGTCTTGCTTAGGGTCTGGATAAATTCGCGCAAGGAGTTCTCGGCGCGCACGATCGAATCGGCGGGCATTGCGAAGTGCAAAAGGCCATTGCCAGACGGTATTGCGTGGCAGTCAAACCATTGGTCGCCCCGCGTATCGGCTGCGGGCAATTTCATGCGTCTGCTGCCAGTGGATTTCATCTTGTTACCTGCAAAATAGCCGGCAAAGTCGAACAAGACGGGCAGCGGCCAGACCAGATCCTCTTCTCCGGCGGCTTCTTGCGCAAGGTTCAGATAGGTTTTGTTCGCCCATACGACCACGCCATCCTCGCCGCACCGCCAGACGGGGACCGGCAACCTGCCAAGGATTTCGCGCAAAGATGCTATCTCATCCTCTTGGGCGTGTAAGCTTAGCCCGTCGATCACAACGCATTGCCCTTCAGCGGAAATATCGCAAAGCGTCAGACGCGTGACATTGCCGAGGTTTTCAATCTGCAAACGAAAATTTGGATCGACGGTTGATGTAAGCGC
>JBATTI010000154.1:0-5953 GCA_049670445.1 Albidovulum sp.
CCCCGAAGGCGCCTTTCGACGGCTTTGGAAAATAGCCTGTCAATCTTGCCCGGGCGCGGTTCGGACCGCGCGACTGCCTTCACAGGTGACGTCAGGAAAGCGTCGTAAAGCCGGTCGGCGCGGTCCCAGACCTTGCGCGCAACGAAACAATCTGAGCGGCGCAGAAGCTGCAGATGATCATCGTAAAACATATGTGGCTTTCCCTGAATATCGAACTTCGACAGGGTCAGAGACCGGCTTTCGATCTGGGTTGAAAAAGATCGTGCAAGGGTCTGGAAATAGCTTTCGTCCGGTATCCAGACCCGGTGGAAATAGCGGTTGAACTCCTCCCGCCGAGGGTCTTCAAGGATCGACAAAAGGGTGCGGCGGGTCAGGCACCACCATTGCGACCCCATGTGCGGCACGATCCCCTCGGGGATCTTGCGCTTGAACCCGACCCTGCGTTGCAGCCGCACATAGGCATCAAACAAAAGCCGCCGGTTGCGCCACGGAAACGGAAAGCGCAAGGTGAACCGTTCCGACGCAAGGCCACCCACGATCCACGGCACGTCTTTCGTGGTCACGCTTTCAATAAAATCCGTATCGGGCCGTGCTGCCAGATACTCCAGCAATTCTTCATGCGGCCGCAGCGGCAAACACGCGCCGGAGGCCAGATATACATGGCCCAGATCGGGGTGCTTGGCCAAAAGCTGCTTGGCCGCAGCCAGCGTTGCCGCGACCAGCGAAAAGGTACCCCACTCGCAGGCGAACCGCTGCGAAAAGCTGACATTGGGCAGATCAGACAAGCCCTGGGTGAAGCTTGCATATTCTTGCGCATCAACGCGGGCATCAACATGAATCACCACCGGCGAACCGGCACTGGCCCAAAACCGCGCAACCTGTGCTGCCCGGTTGAAGGCCGTGTGGCACAGCATGATGACGCCAACGCTCATTCCTTATACCTCATGCCCAATTGCCCTTTGACATCAGCCCCAGAATCTCAAGCTGACGCCAATTGATGTATTTTTCACTTCCTTTGCACCACAAATCGGTCTGATCGGGGTCACTGGCAGTGTAGGCATGGTATTCCTGGCTGGCGGCGAAATGCTGTTGGCGCTGCATTTCTTCGGCAACTTTCTCAGAAAATGTCGACAAGAACTTCGCGTGCAAAAGACAGCCAGAGGCTTTTTCCCCGCCCTTGGCATCATAGACAAGGTTCAGCCCGCGTGGCAAAAGCATATGGGTAGAGCTGACATAAGCATAGCTGCGATGCCATTTGACCAAGGGGATCTTGTTCAATGAGGGGGCATTTTCGGGGTCTTCGGCAAAGAACACCCGCGCCCTTGGCCCGCCCTGGATCCACAGATTACCGAAAAGCGGGTTTTTCGAGATCATGTAATTGCCGCTGTCAAAGCCATTTGCAATCTCAAAAGGGTCTTGGCCTTCCGCATAGGCAAGTGCTGCGATCGGGCCTTTGGGATACATGTCCAAAAGCATGGCCGGAAAGGAACGCAGCGCATAGGCATCCAGCCAATCGGTCAGCGCGCGGATCGGTCTGGTATCGCAAAACGGATAGATAAAAAACTCATCCACATCGACGGTCAGCGTCCAATGCCGGTGGCCATATCGGCTCAACAACCAGTTCAGCCAATCCATGCCAAAGCGCGATTTTCGGTATTCATGCCGGGTTTGCCAAAGCGATACATCGGGTTCGCCAGCAAGGTATTCGCACGTGCCATCGTCCGAACCGTTATCAACAAAGAAGAAATGCGTAACCCCCAATGCCCGGTAGTAGTTCAGGAAATAGGGCAGTCGAATGCGTTCATTGCGGACCACTGAAAACAGCAAGATCGCGTTGCGCGACAGGCCTTTGCTGCGGTCAGCCAACAGCTCCAATTCGCGCCGCTTGCGAAAGGCGCGAATACGCAGGCGTTTGCGACGCAGGCGCAGGCGGTATTTGTCCCACAGCTTCAATATGACCCTCGTCGCCGGTTTGATTGCCCCGAATTATCATGCGACTTATCACAACTTACTAAAGACGAGGTTGAAATGCGCTGTCCAGTCCGGAATATCCGCCGGGCCTGCGCCTGACTTTGGTGATGCTGCCTGTCTTGTCACTCTTGTTATCGTATCCGCCCAAGCATAACGGTCGCCGGGGCCCAGGTAAATCGGGTAATCTCCAAGTATTTCGCGGGTCACGGCAAGGTCGGTCGCCACAACCCGAACCCCGCGCCCGGCGGCCTCAGCGGGGGCCAGACCAAACCCTTCCGCGCGGCTGGGGGCCAGCAAGGCACAAGCCCCTTGCACCAACGCCGCCACCGCCCCGTCCGACAGGCCCGCCAGTTCAAAAACCGTCTGCCCCATGAACGCTTCGCTATCAAGGCGGGCAAAAACCGCGTCATTCTTCCAGCCGCGCCGCCCGATGATGAAAAGCCGGGGGATGTCTTCGGGCGGCAATCGGGCATGAAAATCGGCCCAGACATCCAGCAAAAGCCCGTGATCCTTGCGTGGTTCAATCGTGCCAAGGGCGACAAAATAGGGCGGCGGCGCGGGGGTAATCACATTGTCAGGGGTGGCCAGATCAACCCCCAAAGGCGCGACCAGCCTTGGTACGACCGCATCAAATCTGTCGGCCCAGCGCGCGATATCGGCGGCCACAGCGCCCGACGGGCACAAGATCACATCGCCATACGTCAAGGCTGCCTTCAGCTTTTTACGAAACTCAGCGGGGGCACGGTCAGCGGAATATTCGGGGAAATCCAGCGCTATGGTCTCATGGATCATCACAGCGGTGGTCATGCCCGCCACGCCGCGCATCTCGGCCAGCGTCTGATCGGACAGATTTACATGGCCGACATTAAGATAAAGTCCGCCCCCCGGCAAAGCCTTAGCCAGCCAACCGCCAAGCGCGCCGGGCCGAAGCCGGACCAGCGCAAGGGGCCGCAATGCCGCCTCCAGATCCGGGTTTTGCCGCCGCCTTGCCAGCATCCGACCCATAACCGGCGCCGGTGGCAGGCTGGACGGATCGTCGATCCAGGCCAGGATTTTCGCGGCAACCTCTGGCCCAAAAATCATAAAGCCCAAGGCAGTCTTGCAAAGCATCAAACATGGCGTATCGCCCGCCGCCAGTTTTGCCAGATAGGCCCGCTCGACCCGGTCAATGCCGGTCAGGGGTGCGCCGCCCGCGCGCGCCACCAGCCGGGTTATGTCAAGGATAAGCGCGCGCGCGCTACTTCTCATACCGGCCGGTCTGATGCCAACGCCAGGCATCGGAAATCATCGCCCCCATATTTGATCTTCGGGGGGTCCAGCCAAGCTCTTGCACCGCGCGGTCGCTGCCACAAACAAGCTTTACCGCATCCCCCGCCCGCCGATCGCCATAGATCAATGGCACATCGCGGTTGGTGACGATGCGCGATTGGTCAATCACTTCTCGCACTGAAAATCCATTGCCGGTGCCAAGGCAAAAAACCCGCGGGTCGCGCCCGGCCTCTAGCCATTTGAGGCCCAGAATATGCGCATCGACCAGATCCATCACATGCACATAGTCACGCAAACACGTGCCGTCAGGCGTCGGATAATCCGTGCCAAACACCGTAAGCGCCGCCCGCTTGCCATCGACCGCATCAAGCATCAGCGGAATAAGATGGGTTTCGGGGCGGTGATATTCGCCCACCTCGCCCTCGGGGTCGGCACCGGCCACGTTGAAATAACGAAAGATCACCGGACGCAGCCCGTGCGATGCGGAAAAATCCACCAGCATATCTTCAATCGCGCGTTTGGATTTGCCGTAGGCGTTGATCGGCGCTTGCGGCGTATCCTCGTTCAAGATCACCCCGTCTTGGTCGCCGTAAGTGGCGCAGGTGGATGAAAAGACGAAATCCTTGCAACCAGCCGCAACCGCCGCCTCGATCAAGGTAAGGGATGACAGGACATTGGCGCGCCAGTAAAGCCCCGGATCGCGCATCGCGTCGCCCACAAGGCTAAGGGCGGCGAAATGCATCACCGCATCTGGTCTCCAGCGCGCAAAAACCGCGTCCAGCCGGGCACGATCTGACAGATCGCCCTGCTCAAACGGTCCAAATTTGACGGCATCTTCCCAGCCGGTCACCAGACTGTCGTAGGTTACAGGCTGATAACCCGCCGCCTGCAAAGCCTTGCAGGCGTGCGACCCAATATACCCGGCGCCCCCGGTCACCAGGATAGTCTTGGTCATATGGCCCTACTCGGCTGCTTTCCGCATTGCGGTCATTTCAACCAGGAACTGATGCAGCTCTTCCTTCAGCTCTGGACGCGCCAGACCAAAGGCCACTGTTGCCTGCAAATACCCCGCCTTTGACCCGCAATCAAAGCGCTGACCACGAAAGCGGAAGCCATACACATCGTTCGATTTGCGGATTTCTTTGGCAATCGCGTCGGTCAGCTGAATTTCACCACCTGCGCCGCGCTCAATCGTGTTGAGGTTTTGCAATACCCCCGGCGTCAGAATGTAGCGCCCGATCACCGCAAGGTTCGATGGGGCCTCTTCCGCTTTCGGCTTTTCGACCATGCCTTTGACAGAAACCATCGCGCCCATGTCACTGGCAATATCCAAAACCCCGTAGGATGAGGCCTTGTCAGCCGGCACTTCCATCGCCGCAACCATATTGCCGCCGGTTTCGGCATAAGCCTCGACCATCTGTTGCAAACAGGGTTTTTCGGCCGCGATCACATCATCGGGCAAGATCACCGCAAAAGGCTCATCGCCGATCAGACGACGCGCGCACCAAACCGCATGGCCAAGGCCCAGCGCCTTATGCTGACGGATATAGGCAATTGCACCCGAATCCATATTGGTCTGGCGCAAGACCTTCAGAAGATCGGTTTTGCCGGCCTTCTCAAGCGTCGACTCAAGCTCATGCGAGTGATCGAAATAATCTTCCAGCGCACCTTTACCGCGCGAGGTCACAAAGATGAACTCCGTGATGCCAGCAGCACGCGCTTCGTCGATCGCATACTGGATCAACGGACGGTCAACCAATGTCATAATTTCTTTGGGAATGGATTTGGTCGCAGGCAAGAAACGCGTGCCCAGACCTGCTACAGGAAAAATCGCTTTTGTCACTTTATGCTTCATGCAAGCACCTTGTAATTTTGTCTCAACAACAGAGACAGTGTATTTCAGTAATATGACCCTAGGGGTTTCTCAGACAAGACTTTGGCCAACATATGGCAAATTGCTGGTCGTGTAGGGGGAATTTCTTGTCGAATGCATCCATCTGGCAATCTTAGTTGAAAATATGGAAACGTCACAGTCTGGTATTCCATAACCCGCCTCGCCAAAGCGAAATTTCGCGTATGAGGCGAGTTCTATAGCGCCAAATGCTGAAATAATAGTCTGTTCTCAAGGATTTCCCGAACAATCCGCCGCGTTGAATCCAGTATCCGTCCGGCGAATAGGCGATTCGGTGGAAAAGCGCTGTCGGGCTGAAAAGAAAAAGCCGCACGGTCGTGCCTTGCCGCGCCAGATCAACGGCCTGCGCCCGCAAACGGCGGGCTTGCCAGAATCGCCCCGCCAGAATCTGCTCGGGCCGCGGCCCTGCCGGGAAAAGGCGAAAACCGGATTGCGGCGGGGCAAGCGGGGCCAGTTCGGCAAGCTTGCGGTCCATGCCATCGGCAAAGCCCTTTGCCAAACTCTCCATCAGCCGCCGCAGATCGCGCGGCTCAATTTTTCCTGCAACCATCATCGGAAAAAGTCGCCGACGCTGAGCGCCAAGAAGGTGCTGATACGCCGCCTCAATCTCATCCGCCGCCGCACCATGGCGGCGCAGGGTTACGGCGCTGCTGGCCCCGATATCCCAAAGGCTGCGCGGCGCGCGGTCGGGCCCCCGCGTCTCGCTTGCGGCTTTGGTGTGATGAACCCTTGCACCGGGGGCAACAGCAACCGTCGCGCCCAAAGCCGCCAGACGCAAGTTAAGCTCGGTATCATCAAGAT
>JBATTI010000155.1:0-10931 GCA_049670445.1 Albidovulum sp.
GGCCAGACCGGCCTGGTTGAGCTGAAGAAGGCCAATCTTGAAAACCGCCTGCCCGCCGCCCGCGCCACCGAATTCACCGAACTTCTGGCCGCCGAGGCGCTTTTGACCCTGTCGATCTTTGCCAATGCCACTGCCTTCCTTCTGGCCGAACATGCCAGCGAAGCCACGGTCGAAATCGGCGCGGTGGAAGAGGTGCTGACCGACAACGCCCAACTGGCCCTGCATGGCGCGCTGTGGGAACTTGACCAAGACATCGCGGTTTTTGCCAAGGATGGCCCAACCCTGATCGCCACGATCCTCGCCTTCACCGAACAGCTTATGGAAAAGGTCCGCCTGCGGGCCGAAACCGCCCCACGCCTGACCGCCTTCACCAGCGCCAATTACCGCATCGAGGCGGATGATTTCCCGATTGCGGGCTTTTCACCCGCCCGCAAGGCGCGCAGCACCAGCCTGACCATGGCCTTCAAGAAGCCCGAAGAGGTGATCGGCAACCATATCGCCAAATATCAGGCGATGCGGCTGGCAAAGATGCTGATGGCCTATGATTTTTCACGCAAGCTCAACCCCTTCGCCGAACTCGGTGGCTTCATCTTCACCTTCATGGGCGACGGCAAACCCGGCACCGGCAAGACCACGCTGATCCAGATGATGGCCGGAATGATCGACGGCTATTGCAAGGTGGCGGGCTACCCCTTCCGCTACCAGAATCTGTCGATCGACAATGTCGACAGCTATCAGGGCAAATCGGGGCAAAACGCCAAGGCCTTCATCACCGGGGTCATGGACCCATCGGTGATCGGCTTTGGCACCATCGACGACATTGATCAGGTGGCGGGAAAGCGCGGTGAGCGGGGATCATCGGCGGGCCAGCAGGAAATTACCGCCGTGCTGATGGAGGCTTTTGCCGGCGCCAACACCGTGGTGCGCGGCAATTGCACCTTCGGGATGTTTTCCAACTACCCCGAGATGGTCGATGACGCCCTGCGTCAACGCGCCGGCGCGCGTTTTCTGGTGGATGGCCCCCAGACCCAGGATGATTACATCGACATCCTCGCGCTGCTCTTGGGCAAGAACCACGCAATCCCGGTCGGCACGCATGAGCTTTACACAAGTCAGGAAATCAAGCGCGCCGTCGCGGCAAGTTTTGAGGGGCATGCCCAGCCCCATGAAGATGGCCTGAAATCGGTCTTCGCGGCGGTATCAGAAAAGATCGGCCCGCTGGACACGCTGACCAAGCTTGGCAGCTACCTCAAGGCCATCCAGGAAGCGGATGATCGTTTCACCGGCCGCGCGATCAAGAATATCACCGATGCGGTCAAGGTGCGGGCGATGGATTTTGAACTGCCGGATGAATGGATGGCAGAGCCGGATCTGTTCCTCTTCAAGGATTACGACACCAAGAAGGCGATGATCTCCGAACTGCGCCGCCCGATCACCATCGATATGGTGGTGCAGGAAATCAACCGCTATGCCGACAGCGAATTCCGCTATGCCGACAAGTCGGATGAGGTGGCAATCGAGGGCATGGTGCGCGACTTCGGGCGCCAGGAAGAGGCCAAGCGGCGGTATCTGGAGGGCAAGAGGTGATGTTTGAGCCTGATGCCATCCTTACACTGATATTGCTGCTTGGCCTCTTGGCCAGCGCGCTGTTGGGCAACGTTGTGACGCGACGCAAAAGGAATAAGGGGGCCAGTAAGCTTATCGCATATGGCAGTGGCTGCCTGATATTTCTTTTGGGAACTTATCCCGTAAGTCACACAATATTTGGCGGAATATTATCAAAAGAAGACGTTTTTGATCCTCGGATATGGTTCAACCCCATTGCTTGGGCATTTAGTGGATTGTATTGGATCCTGACGATTCCGATGTGGATCGGTACTTACCTTATTTTTTCCCTCGCAATCAGCGCAATCTCTACATTGATCCGCGCCACACGAATTGAGCCGACAATAGGCGCCAAGCAGAATAAAGCGAGGCGGGACAAGGATAGTGTGTGATCTTTGTGTGATAACACCAAAGCGGCGATGATTTCCGACCTGCGCCGCCCGATCACCATCGATATGGTGGCGCAGGAAATCAACCGCTATGCCGACAAGTCGGATGAGGTGGCGATTGACGGCATGGTGCGCGATTTTGGGCGACAGGAAGAGGCGAAGAGAAGGTATCTGGAGGGGAAGGGGTGATGTTTGGGTTTTTTAGAAGACGGCAGTGCCAAAAAGCAGTTTCTGATATTGAAGAAACATTATTGAGAACTTTTGGCTTCCTCCTCGACGCTGCTGCGATTGACGAACCTTTGCCGCGAAGGTTTGCAGTGGGTTCGGCTCTTGCAGCGTGTTCCGGTGCGCTTCGCGATACCTACCCCCAGCTTCTGCAGAGAGAGGATAACATCGCGTTTGCGCTCTCGGAAGCAAACGCAAGTGGCCTACCGTCAGACGCCGAGGCTCTTTCAGATTCCATCTTGCGCATTGTTCGCGATTGCCCGCCGAATGAGGACGAACAGACGTCGTCTGTGCTTTGGATGCTATCACCTAGTGTGGGGCAAGCAGCACGAAGTGCGATCAGCGACCAATGAACCGCCTCATCCAACTCGGCCTGATGTTCGGCAACCTGATCGCGGTGGACACGCCTGCGCTGGTGGACCGCTACAACCGCGCGCTCAAGCAGCTGACCGGCAAGGAAACCAAGCTCAAGGACTTCCACATTGATCTGTCGGGCTTTTCGCCCGAAGTCGGCGATGAGCTTGACGATATGCTTTACCTCAACCCCAACGGCTGCAACCGGCAGTTCATCCTGCTGTCCACCGACCAGAAGAACGCGCCGCTTCTGAACGCCAATTTCTCCACCTCATGGGGCATCCTCACCCGCTTTATCGCAGCCAATGAGGCGCAGCTATTCGGGCTGACGGCGCGCGATGCCGTGGCCGGAGAGCTGGAGAATACCATCTTCGAAATCTCCTCCCCCGCGAAATTGTTCGACATGCGCCGCGTCAAAGTGGTGGCCGATACCACCGACCAGGCGGTTGCTGGCGCCGAAAAGCTGGGCGGCATGATCGACACCTTTCGCAGCCGCGAAGATGCCTGGTACGATGATGCACTTATCGCCGATATGATCAATCTGGCCAAAACCACCGGCGATGTGACACGCAACCCGGTCAAGCTGCAAAACACCACTTTTGATCAGGGCAATTTCTGGACCCGGCATTTCGGCGGCGTCTATATTTTCCGCGAGGTGGCCCACCCCGCCGCCATCACCGTGGCGCCCAAAGACAGCCTTGGCAAGCTGCCGATCAAATATGTCTTTGACCTTGCCGACCGCAATCAGATCGCCAAGTTTCTGGAATTCAACGACCTTGCCGAACCCATCGTGCGGGCGCGCGGCGCTGACGCCGCCGCGATCTTGCGCCAAAAGATGGATTTCATCCTGGTCGATGTCGCGGCCAAGCTTGGCATTGATGCCGGTGCCGGGTCGCGGCGCGAATTGCGCATCATCGCCAATACATTGGGCGACCAGCTTCCGCCCGAATTTCACGGGCTGGCCGCGATGCTGCGCTGGGTTGAAACCGGCGGCACATGGCCGCGCATCACCTCTGAACACCCGGCCTATTTCTACACTTTGCGCGCCAGACCGGGCCCCGACCGCGATATGGTCAACATGCTTATGGCCGAACTTTCGCCGCTTGATGTGCGCCAGCTGTTCATCTGCCACAAAGACCTGTTCTACCGTCTTTATGCGGGCTGGTCCGAGGCCAAGAAGGCCTATGTTGCCGATTTTCTGGCGCGCGAATATCAGATGGACAAGGTCGGCACGCGCGAGGCACTCTTTGGCCCCGAACCTGATATGACCCAAACCGCCCCGCCCCCTCTGCGCGATCTTGTCGATGCGGCCGGGCCTTGGGGTGCTGTGCGAAAGGAACGCCGATGATTGCTTTTATCCGCCTTGGGGTGATCGGCTTTATCGGCCTGTCGATCCTTTATCTTCTGGTCTCGATCTATTCGCGATCCGTGCGGCGCGAGAGTCTGGAGAAGGAATGGGACGCCAATCCGCCCGAAGGCGAGGGCGAGGCTGAACGCAGCGCCTTTATCGAAAAGGGCATGCGCGATTACGAAACGGGATTGCGAAAAAAGCTGATCTGGCTTGTATACGTCATTCCGATGATCATCTTGATGGTGACGATTTATCTGGTGAACTTCCAATAGGAGCGATGCGATGTCCGGTTATGTGTTTTGGGGAATCGTTATCCTTGTTGTCGTGGCAGCGATCATTGCCCTGCGGATCTATTATCCTGCGGGCAGCAAGGGGCGGCGCTATCTGAAGTGGAGCGGCTGGATTCTGACGGCAGTCTTTTTGGGGGGGTTCCTGCATTATACCCTGCCGCAACATGATATCGTGCGGGTGGTCAACACCTATCAGGAACGCCAGGATCTGCATGACTGGACGCGGATCTTCTGGTCCACCCCGGATGACCAATCCGGCACTTTGACCAACCGCGACGTGCAGTTCATTCAAACCGTCAAGGCAGACGGCAAGCCGATGGTCTACCGCAATGAAGACACCGGTTGGAGCTGGCCCCCCTATTTCAAATTCGACACCGCCAACCTGCAAACCGAAGCCGAGGATCAGAAATCCAACGCCGAAGCGCCCAAATGGGTCTCCATCACCCATTACGGCTGGCGCAACCTTTACCTGTCCACCTTCCCCAATGCCGTCGCGGTTCGCCCGGTTGCCGGGCCGGATGTGACGATCATCCCTTGGGTCAATATCATCTTGCTGATCGTGTTTGCGGTGATCGCCCTGATGATCCGCCGCATGTGGCTGCAATTTCGCGAACGTATGGTTGATCCGGTGCTGGATGATGTCGGCGAGGCATTTGACGGCCTTGATGCCCGCGCGGATGAGGTCTCAAAACAGGCCCGCACGATCTGGGGGCGCTTTGGTGCCTGGCTGCGCAGCTGGACCGGCGGCAAGCCGCGCCGCTAAGGCCGATAGCCGATAGCCTTGCGCCCTAAGTGACCGATCAAAGCTCCTGAAAATAGGGGTCGATCTTCCAATAGCCGGCAAAATCGCGCGCATGGGTATGGGGCATGCCGATGGATTGCATTGCGTAAAGATCGACCCCAAGCAGGGCGGCGATCTTCCAGCCATGTTCGGCCCCTTCGCAAGAGGGGCTGCCCGGCGCGAACATCTTCTCGATCTCGCTTGCGGCGGAAACCAGTGTGAAGATCAATTCGGTGGCCAAGGCATCGGGCCAACGCTCCACCAGCCCGCGCACAACGGCGCGCCATCCATCCGGCGATTGAAGCAAATGTTCAATCGCATAGTGAACCTTATCGGAATATCCCACCCCGTCCGTCATCGATCAAATGGCCAAATTTAAAATGAAGTACAAAAATATACCTCAATTACGCCGCAATTTCGTCACATCGTCAAATCCCTGATAGCATGAAGCCGCTATTGATGCGAGTTGCCGCTACAAATCTGACTGCACGGTCAGATTGTTCAGTTGAACCGCTATTGTCGCTCCGCTAAGCTTGGGCCAATCTTCCGACCGGACAGCCCCTTTCAGGATCTTCAGATGACAAAGACGGTCGCGGCCCAATTGACGAATCATCCGCGCAATACCGGTGTTCCCTTGCAAACCGACTGGTTCGAACAGATCGCCGTCAATACCCCGGCGGCAGAGCGGCGGGCCGCCACGCTGACCACGCGCCGCTCCGTCAAGAAGGAATGGCAGGCGGCCTGGCTCGTCAATGCCCTGCGCTGCATTGATCTGACCACCCTTGCGGGCGACGATACCCCGGACCGGGTGGCGCGGCTTTGCGCCAAGGCCCGCCGGCCTTTGGCCGATCACATCATGGCCGGGCTTGGGCTTGATCATCTGACCACCGGCGCGGTCTGCGTCTACCCCAGCATGGTGCCCGCCGCCGTGCAGGCCCTGCGCGGGTCGGGCATTCCCGTGGCCTCGGTCGCCACCGGCTTTCCCGCAGGCCTTACCCCCTTGCCGCTGCGCCTGGCCGAAATCCGATATGCCGTCGATGAAGGCGCGGAGGAGATCGACATTGTCATTCACCGCGCGCAAGTCCTGAACGCCGACTGGGCCGCCCTTTACGACGAAATCGCCCAGATGCGCGCGGCTTGCGGGGCCGCCCATATGAAGGCGATCCTTGCCACCGGCGATCTCAAGACATTGCGCAACACCTACAAGGCCTCAATGGTCGCCATGCAGGCGGGGGCGGATTTCATCAAGACCTCGACCGGTAAGGAAGGCGTCAATGCCACCCTGCCTGTGTCTTTGGTCATGGCGCGCGCCCTGCGCGATTACGGGGCCAAGACCGGCCATAAGATCGGCTTCAAACCCGCAGGTGGCCTCAAGACCGCCAAGGACGCCATCGCCTGGCAAATCCTGATGAAGGAAGAGCTGGGCCATGACTGGCTGCAACCCGATCTTTTCCGCCTTGGTGCGTCCTCCATGCTGGGCGATATCGAACGACAGCTGGAACATCACCTGACCGGGCGCTATGCCGCCTCTTCGCGCCATGCGCTTGCCTAAGGAACGGATATGCCCAAAGTGACCGACATCCTCGCCACAATGGATTACGGCCCCGCCCCCGAAGCCACGGGCGAGGTGGTCAAATGGCTGAAGGCCCGCGCCAGCTTTGGCCATTATATCAACGGCGTATTCACCAAGCCCGGCAAAAGCTTTGCGGTCAGGAATCCGGCCACGGGTGCGGTGCTGGCCAAGGTCGCCCAAGGCTCGGGTGCCGATGTCGATGCGGCGGTAAAAGCCGCCCGCGCAGCACTGCCCGGCTGGTCGAAACTGCCCGGCCACGAACGCGCCAGATGGCTATACGCTTTGGCCCGCAGCGTGCAAAAGCGCGAACGCTTCTTGGCGGTGCTTGAAACCTTGGATAACGGCAAGCCGATCCGCGAAACACGCGATATTGATATTCCCCTTGTTGCGCGCCATTTCTACCACCACGCAGGCTGGGCCGAGATGTTGGCGGATGAATTTCCCGGGCGCGGCCCCGCCGGAGTCTGCGGCCAGATCATCCCGTGGAACTTCCCGCTTTTGATGCTGTCGTGGAAAATCGCCCCCGCGCTTGCGGCAGGCAATACCGTGGTGCTGAAACCCGCCGAATACACCCCCCTCACCGCCCTCGCCTTTGCCGAGATCTGCGCCGAACTGGGCCTGCCCAAAGGTGTCGTGAACATCGTCACCGGGGATGGCGAAACCGGGGCGGCGCTGGTGGCGGCCGAGGTCGACAAGATCGCCTTTACCGGGTCAACCGAGGTGGGCCGCGCCATTCGCAAGGCCACGGCCGGGACGCCCAAGAAACTGACGCTGGAACTTGGCGGCAAATCCCCCTTCATCGTCTTTGCCGATGCCGATATCGACGGCGCGGTCGAAGGTGTTGTCGATGCGATCTGGTTCAATCAGGGTCAGGTCTGCTGCGCAGGCTCGCGTGTCCTTGTGCAGGAATCTGTCGCGCAAACCTTCACCGATCGTCTCAAGACCCGGCTGGCGAAGTTGCGTATCGGCGATCCGTTGGACAAATCCACCGATATGGGCGCGATCATTGATCCGGTCCAACTGACCCGCATCCGCGATCTGGTCGCCCGGGGTCAGGCCGAAGGGGCCATGTTGCACCAAGCCGACAGCCCGCTTCCCAGCCAGGGCAATTTCTTCGCGCCGGGCTTCTTCACCAATGTAGCCCCCGCGAATATCCTGTCCGAGGTTGAGATTTTCGGCCCCATCGCCACCCTCACCACCTTCCGCACCCCCGATGAGGCGATAGAACTTGCCAATAACACCCGCTACGGCCTTGCAGCCTCGGTCTGGTCGGAAAACATCAATCTCGCCCTTGATGTGGCATCGCAGGTCAAGGCCGGCGTCATTTGGGTCAACGCCACCAATATCTTCGACGCCGCCGCCGGTTTCGGTGGCTACCGCGAAAGCGGCTTTGGCCGCGAAGGCGGGCGCGAAGGGATGGCCGCCTATCTGGCCGAGGCCCCGGTGAAGGCGCTTGCCGAAGCCACCGCCATAGCCCCGGAAACCGGCCCGATGCCCGATGCACCGGCCAAACCCGCCGCCATCGACCGCACCGCAAAGCTGTTCATCGGCGGCAAGCAAAAGCGCCCCGACAGTGGCTATTCCTACGCCGTCACCCACAAGGGCCGCACCCTTGGCCTTGCCGGTCTTGGCAATCGCAAAGACATCCGGGGCGCTGTCGAGGCCGCTCATGCGGCAAAGGCCTGGGGCCAGGCCACCGGCCACAACCGCGCGCAGGTGCTTTACTATTTTGCTGAAAACCTCTCGGCCCGCGCAGCCGAATTTACCGACCGGTTGAAATCCGCAGGCACCCCTAAAGCGGGCGAAGAGGTTCAAGCCGCCATCCGCCGCGCCTTTTACTACGCCGCCCAAGCCGACAAATTCGACGGTGCCGTGCATTCAACCAAATCCGCGCATGTGACACTGGCCATGCCCGAAGCTTTCGGGGTGATGGGTGTGGCCTGCCCGACCGATGCGCCGCTGCTGGGCTTGGTGAGCCTGATCTTGCCGGCGATTGCCATGGGCAACCGCGTGGTTGTGATCCCGTCGCAAAACATGCCACTGGCCGCGACCGATCTTTATCAGGTGTTTGAAACCTCTGACCTTCCCGGCGGTGTGGTCAATATCGTGACCGGCGCGCGGGATGAGCTGGCCAAAACATTGGCGGGCCATGACGATGTCGCGGCCATTTGGTATTGTGGCAGCCCGGAGGGCGCCAAAATGGTGGAAACCGAAAGTGCAGGCAATCTGAAGACCACCTGGACATTGCCGAACCGCGACTGGTTCGGGCCGGCCAGCCAAGGCAAAACATTTTTGACCCACGCCACCCAAATCAAGAATATCTGGGTACCATACGGGGAATAGGCCCCGATTTTTCTGCGAAAAATCACCCGAATTTTCGCAGAAAATTCGCAACCCTGGCGGCCAGCGCCTGTGTAAATTATGCTTGCCTGATTGCCCCATTTAAGCAATATGCAGCCAAGCACGCGACGATGGCGTCGTCGCAGGGGCCACGCTCCCCGCCGCTTGCGAAGCACCACTTCGCGTCAGTCCTGAACGCCGGGACCTTTCGGGGTCACCGCCGCAACCGGCAGGCCCTATCAGGAGGTCTGATCATGACAGAACGTCCAGAACAATACCGCTTTCATCAAGGCGACCGCGTCCTTCCCTTCGCGGCCTCCGAATATGACGCCCGCCTTCTAGGTCTGCGCAACATCATGGCCGAGGCTGGCGTTGACGCCTGCGTGCTCACCTCGATGCACAACATCGCCTATTACTCCGGTTTCCTCTATTGCTCTTTCGGGCGGCCCTACGGACTTGTGGTCACACCCAAGGAAAGCGTCACCATCAGCGCGGGCATCGACGCGGGCCAGCCCTGGCGCCGCTGCCATGGCGACAACATCACCTATACCGACTGGCAGCGTGACAATTACTGGCGCGCGATCCTTTCGGTCACCGGGCCGGGTAAAACCATCGGCTATGAGGCCGATCACCTGACGCTTTTGCAAAACCAAAAGCTTGACGCTTTTCTTGCGCCCAAGGCCAAGCTCGACATAGCGCCTGCGACCATGAAGCAGCGCATGCACAAATCCAAGGCCGAGATCGATCTGATCATCCATGGCGCCAACGTGGCCGATGTGGGCGGTTATGCGATTCGCGATGCCATCCGCGAAGGCGTGCGCGAAATAGATGTGGCCATGGCAGGCCGCGATGCGATGGAGCTTGAGATCGCCAGGCGTTTCCCCGATGCCGAATATCGTGACACCTGGGTTTGGTTCCAGTCCGGCATCAACACCGACGGTGCCCATAACCCCGTCACCGCCCGCAAACTTCAGCGCGGCGATATCTTGTCGCTCAACACTTTCCCGATGATTTCGGGCTATTACACCGCCCTTGAACGCACCTTGTTCGTGGGCGAGGTTGACCCCGCATCGCTGAAAGTCTGGGAGGCGAATATCGCCGCCCATGAATATGGCATGAGCCTTTTGAAACCCGGTGCCAAATGTTCCGAGGTAACGGCAAAGATCAATGATTTCTTGCAAGATCGTCAGCTGTTGCAGTACCGCACCTTCGGTTATGGCCATTCCTTCGGGGTGCTGTCGCATTACTATGGCCGCGAAGCGGGGTTGGAGTTGCGCGAAGACATCGACACGGTGCTGGAGCCCGGCATGGTGATCTCGATGGAACCGATGTTGACCATTCCTGATGGCCAGCCCGGCGCCGGCGGCTACCGCGAACATGATATCCTGGTGATCACCAAAGACGGCAATATCGACATCACCAAATATCCCTACGGACCCGGCTTCAACGTCGTAGGCTAAGGCCCCCCGAACCTGTTGCCAATCATCCCCGCTGACCTTTCAATATGTCAGCGGGGCTTGACGCATTTTCCTGATCTGTCACTGAGGGACGACAGCGCCGTGACTTTGCCTCTTGCTCGGGCAACGCGGCGTTTGCTGAATTTTTGCCTGATATAGGATCTGCCACCTATGCTTATGTCACCTTCTTTTCGCGCCGCATTGATCGTCGCCATGGCCCTTGGCCTGTCTGCTTGCGGCGCGCCGCAAGTCACCAAGGCCCCCCAACCTTCTGACCCGCATTATGCGCAGCTGATCGACGGTGAAGAGATCATTCCGGCCGTCCCGCAAGGCTATCTGACCGGCCAAAACGCCCGCACCGAGGTTGCCTATAGCGGCGGCGATACGCCCGGAAGCATCGTTGTGGATCCCCATGCGCGCGTGCTTTATCTGGTCGAAGAAGGCGGCACCGCCATCCGCTACGGCATCGCCGTTGGCCGCGAAGGGCGCGGCTTTCGCGGGAACGCCAATATCCGGCGCAAAGAGGCATGGCCGCGTTGGCAGCCCACCGCCAATATGATCCGCAC
>JBATTI010000156.1:0-9267 GCA_049670445.1 Albidovulum sp.
CTCAACTGCTCTGGTTCCAGCAGCGGGTTGATCGGGTTGACAATGCCCGCAACCATGCCGCCCAAAAGCGTCACTGCCGTCTCAAGGCAATTGGGCAGCATGAACGCCACCACATCGCCTTCGCCCACACCAAGGCTGCGAAACAGATTGGCGGCCTGGGTGACCCGGCGATGAAGCGCGTCCCAGCTTAGCGTCTCGGCGTGGTCCGTCGGCCCCGACAATATCTGAAAGCTGACGGCATTGCGCGCGCCATAAGCGGTGCGCGTGCGCCCCAGGAATTCGTAGATCGTGACCGGCATGCCCCGCGCATCATAGCCCATCTGCGCTTCAAGCGCGTCGCGATCTGCGGCGGTTGCGAAAGCTTCCATTTTTGTTCCTCCCAGATCCTGTGGCCAGACCTTGGGGACAAGAATGGAAAGAAATGCCGATGCAGGCAAGCCTTACGCGGGGCTATGTGACGTCGCGGCACAAAAAAGGGCGCCTCGGCGCCCCTTTCAAGATCATTTTGGTGGCGATCAGGCCGCAGGAATACGCAGTACCTGCCCCGGATAGATCTTGTCCGGATGGGTCAGCATCGGCTTGTTGGCCTCAAAAATCTCAGGGTAGCGGTTGGCATTGCCGAGGGTTTTCTTGGCAATCGCCGACAGCGTGTCGCCCTTGGCCACGGTGTGAAACACCGGCGTGGCACCGGCCACATCATCATCCTCGACCTCGGCCACGCCATTGACGTTCCCAACCGCCAAGATGACCTTTTCCTTCATTTCTTGCGAAACCGCCGTACCGCTGACCACGACCTTGTCGCCCTGAACCTTGATATCAAGCCCCTTGGCATCCAGCCCCAGCCCTTCGATTTCGGCCTTCAAGGCCTCTTCCGCCGGCACTTCTGCGGCCTCGGCCGAAGATCCGAACAATTTCTTGCCCGCCCCTTTTACAAAACTCCAAACACCCATTGGCACCTCCTACATTGGCCCGTCAGCACCGAAAGATCCCGAAAGATCCAGCACCGCTGACAGCCTCCAACTTCGCCCCAGTGACAAGCCGCTGTCAACCCGCCATGTCGCCATCGGTGAATTGCAGCTTGGCCAACCTTGCGTAAAGCCCGCCCTCCGCGACCAGCGCATCATGGCGCCCTTCCGCAACAATCCGGCCCTGATCGAACACCACGATCCGGTCGGCCTTTTTCACCGTGGCCAGCCTATGCTCCACGATCAGCGTCGTCCGGCTTGCGCTCAGCCGCTCCACCGCGATCTGCACCGCGCGTTCGCTTTCGGCATCAAGGGCCGAGGTCGCCTCATCCAAAAGCAGCACCGGCGCATCGCGCAAAATCGCGCGCGCAATGGCGATCCGCTGCTTTTGCCTGCCCGGAAGCATCACCCCACGCTCGCCCACATAGGTGTCATACCCGTCCGGCAATGCGCTTAAGAACCCCTGCGCCGCCGCCGCGCGCGCCGCCTCTTCCACCTCTCCATCCGTCGCATCGGGGCGCCCGAAGCGGATGTTTTCCCGCGCCGAGCTTGCAAAAATCACCGGGTCTTGCGGCACCAGCGCAAGCGCGCGCCGGAAATCACCGCGCCCCAGATCGCGCAGATCCTGCCCGTCCAGCGTCACACGGCCCTTCTCGGGGTCATAAAACCGCTGGATCAACTGAATGACCGTGGTCTTGCCCGCCCCCGAAGGCCCGACCAGCGCCACGGTTTCACCCGCACGCACTTTCAGATTGACCGCCTCAAGGGCCGATTGTCCGGGGCGCGACGGGTAATGGAAGGTCACATCCTCAAACGCAATCTCACCGCGCACCGGGCGCGGCAGGTCGCGGGGCAAGACCTGATCAAGGATCGGATCCTTCGCGCTCAGCAGTTCACTCAGGCGCTCCGTCGCCCCCGCGGCGCGCTGCAATTCCCCCCAGATTTCCGACAAAGCGCCCGTAGACCCCGCCACCATCACCGAGAAAATGACGAATTGCACCAGATCGCCAATGCTCATCTCGCCCAGCCGCACATCGCGCGCGCCGACCCAAAGAACCCCCACAACCCCCGAGAATATCAGGAAAATCACGATCACCGTCATCAGTGCGCGCGCCGTGATCCGGGTTTTGGCCGAGGCGAATGATTTCTCGGTCACCTCCGCAAAGGCCCGCCGGCTTTCGCCCTCATGGGTAAAGGCCTGCACGGTTTGCACCGATGACAACACCTCCGACGCCTGCGCCGATGACGCAGCGATCCAATCCTGGTTTTCGCGGCTCAGCACCCGCAAGCGCCGCCCCAAAACCACGATCGGTATGATCACCGCAGGCACGATCAGCAACACAAGCCCCGTCAGCTTGGCGCTGGTGAACAACATCAACACCAGACCACCGATCAGGATCAGCGCATTGCGCAAGGCGATCGAAACCGACGATCCGATCACCGACAGGATCAAGGTCGTATCGGTGGTGATCCGGCTTAAAACCTCGCCGGTCATCAGGTTTTCATAAAAGGTCGGGCTCATCCCGATCACCCGGTCAAAAACCGCGCGGCGGATATCGGCAACCACCCTTTCACCCAGCCGCGTGACCAGATAATAACGCGCGCCGGTGCCCAGCGCCAAAAGCCCCGCAATGCCCACGGCGGCCAAAAAATACTGATCCAGCAATGTCGCACCCTGGTTGAAACCGTCAACCACGCGGCGCACCGCCAACGGCAGGACAAGCGATATTGACGCCGTCAGAACCAAGGCCATCAGCGCCAGGACAACCATAGCCCGGTAAGGCCTCATGAAGGGCCAAAGCTGGACAAGCGCCCCCACGCGCTTAGAGGTGCCACGATCTTCGGCAGTGGTTTTGGGTCCGCGCGCCATAAAGCCTCCGCTATCGGTCCAACGGGTTTAGGCAAAACCCCGATGGGTGGCAAGAAGCGCCATGGTCGCAGCCCTATCAGCCTTATGGCTTGCCTGCCGCCAATGCCGCCGCAAGCCCGGATGCCACATCGCGCCCCGATTGCCACGCCCCGTGCACGGTTGAATGCCAGCGCAGCGAAAACGCCTCGCCTGCAAAGCGGATCGCCCCGGTTTCGGCCCCTATCATTGCCCTGCGGCTTTTGCCGCCGCCAACCCGCGCATAGCTATAGGCACCGCGAACCCAGGGGTTGGTTTGCCAGCCCGTCACTTCTGCCGCCTTGATGGCGCGGGTCACGTCACCGCCGAATGCGGCCACCAAAGCATCGCGCCCGAAGGCAATCATCGCATCGCGCCCCGCCGCCACCAGATCACGCGCGTCGCTGCCCCCGACATGGCCAATGATTTTGGGCTGGGGCCCCCCGACGACCTGAAACCCAAAAGGCATGGCGCCTTCTGCGGGCTCAGTATGGCAATACAGGATATCGGGCTGATCAATGGGCAGGCGGTCAAGGGCGAAGGCGATCTTCTCATAACTCCCGCAGGGCAGATCCTGCATGAGGTCAACCAGATCTTTTGCCGGCCCCGGCCCGATACGGATCGCCCCCGACAACAAGACATTGGTCGAGGCGGTGACAATCGCGGCTTTCGCCTCAATCGGCCCCCCCGAGGTTTCAAGCCGCACGCCGCCGCTTTGTTCGTCGATGGCGCGAACCGCAACGCCGGTCCTGATCGGCAGCCCCTCGCCAAGCCGCTCAATCAACCCGCCAAGCCCGTCGGTAACCACCCAGTTCACTTCACTATCGTCATAATCGCCGTAGCCCAGTGCCGAGGTGCGTTCCGGGTCTTCGCTGATCATCAGCTGAAAAAGGTTGCGCACGTAAGACTGCCATTTGCCGCTTTCGGGCAGCACTTTGGTGATGGGCAGGTCGCGCCCGGCTTTCGCCGCATCGTAAACCGTCGCAAAGGCGGTGTTCAGGGTGGTGCTCAGGGCGGCCAGTTCCTCGGGGCTTTGCCACCGGCCGCCAATGAAAGCCATAACCTTGTCGCCGCGATCCTCGCGCTCAAACCCCCATCCCAGTTTTTCGGCCTCAGCCACCAGCGGATTGACATCGGCACAGTGAAACCACTGGCACCCCTGGTCCCAATGCCCCGGTAAAGACGCCTTGTCGGTGAAGGCCCGGCCCCCGATGCGGTCGCTGGCCTCAAGGATGGTGTAGGAAATGCCGCGCGCCGCAAGCTCTTTGCCCGCACCAATGCCCGCCGCACCGCCGCCAACGATCACCACATCAACCATCTTGCTTGCCCCGATCTGCCCGGCCGAACCTGCCTTTCGGTCACCTAATCACAAATGCCGCCAAAGTGTAATGCACCATGGCGGCGGGCGCGCTTGGGGTGCAGATTTCGCGGGGTGAAAGTCTTAATATTTCCCTAAGATTATTTTTGATTTTGTTTTTTATCAATGGGTTGGGATATTTTTCACTGTGAAAACCGTGAAAAATCGCGGTTCTCTAGAAGCCTTGCGCTCATCCTCACGCCCGGCTAAAAGGGCGCCATGCGGGCGTTGTGTAATGGTAAGACCTTAGCCTTCCAAGCTAAAGACGCGGGTTCGATTCCCGCCGCCCGCTCCACCCATACCAGTGCCCGGAATTTGATGTCCCGCAATTCGCGGTTGAGGATTTCCATTCCCGCCACTTCACGCTAGTCTTTGCGAAAACCAAAACAGGCAGGCAGGCAGGATGCAAATCGTCTTTCATATCGGCGCCCATTGCACGGATGAAGGCAAAATCACCCGCGCATTGCTGCGCAGCCGGAGTGAGCTTATCAAACACGGCGTCAGCGTCCCGCCCCCGCGCCGCTACCGCCCATTGATCCGCGAGACGCTTAATATTCTTGGCGGGATGGTCGCCACCAACGAAGTTGAAGATCTGCTGCTTGAAACGATCGTCGAAGAAGACGGCATCAACCGGGTGGTCTTGCTTCACGAAAACCTCATCTGCATCCCGCATCGGGCCATCGGCGAAGAAGGCCTTTACGCGATGGCGGCGCGCCGGATAGCAGCCTTCGCCCGTCTCTTCCCGTCACATGACTGCGAATTTCATCTGGGTCTGTGCAACCCCGCAACGCTGGTGCCGACATTGGCGCAAAAGGCCGGGCCGGATGGGTATGAGATGGTTATGGCCGGGGCAGATGTCAGACGGCTGCGCTGGCTTTCAACGATAGAAAACATCGTCCAAACCGGGTTCGGCGATCGTCTGACCTTGTGGTGCAACGAAGACACGCCGCTGATCTGGCAAGACGTTTTACGCAGTCTGGCAGGCGGGGTTGGCAGCGCCGTACCGCTTGAAGGCGATCTCGATCTTATGGCGGCATTGCTGAACGAAGAGGGCTTGCAACTTTTCACCGAAGCACTCGCCAAGATCGACCCCGAAGACCGCGAGGCGCGCTATGAACTTGTGGGCCAGATGCTGGCCAGCCACTCAGGCCCGGGCGAGCTTGAGATTGATATCGATTTGCCAGACTGGACAAGCGATTTGGTCGAAAGTCTCACCGAAACCTATATTGCCGATTGCGCCGCCATTGCAGCCCTGCCCGGCGTGCGGTTTTTGACGCCCTGACACCCTCGGGCCAAGTCTGTCGCGCCAGGCCGAGGCGGATCACCCCATGCCCAAAGCCGCCTTGTACATTTCCAAGACGGCCTCTTCCTCGGCGATATCATCCTTGTCGCGCTTGCGAAGTGCGATCAACTTGCGGATCACCTTGGTGTCATAACCACGCCCCTTGGCTTCGGCCATGATCTCTTTTTGCTGTTCGGTGATGTCTTTCTTTTCGCTTTCAAGATGCTCGTATTGCTCAATGAACTGGCGCAGTTCGGCGGCGGTCACACTATAGGTCGCGTCTGATGATGCGTCGTTCATTATCGTCTCCTGTCAAGCTTGACGCCTTGACTAGACGCTTGCCCGGCGGGCTTCAAGCCCCTTGCCCAAACGGCCGTCACCGGCTAGGCGGTGACGCGCGAATGACGCAGGAGGCAGGACATGGGCAATTTGGTCTGGATAGGCGCGTTGGTAACCCTGGGCGGCCTTTTGGGGCTGATCGGGTGTATCATCAGCGTGGCCCGCGCCCGCAAGGCGGGGCTGTCGGAAGAGGCGTTGAAAACACGGTTGCAACGCGTCGTCGCATGGAACCTTGGCGCCATGTTCCTGTCGGTCATCGGGTTGATGATCGTGGTGATCGGGATTTTCTTCGGCTGATACCCTATAAGGCCCCGATCAGCCGTTCATGTTCTTGAATGGCGAACCGGTCGGTCATGCCTGCCACATAATCCAGCACCACGCGGGCAAGTTCGGTCTTGTCTTTCGCCCGCGCCACATCTGCCCGCCATTCGGGCGGCAAAAGTGCGGGATCGTGCAAGAACAGCGGAAACAGATCATTGATGATCGCCGTCACCCTTTGGCGTTCGACAATCACGGTCGGCGCGCGGTACATCCGCGTGAACAAGAAGCCTTTGATCGCCTTGAGATTTTGAAACAAGGGCTTGGAGAAACGGATGATCGGGCCATCCATATCGCGGATCTCTTGCGCTGACTGGGGCTGGCTGGCTTGCAGGCGGTTTTGTGCGACCGCAATCACATCTTCGACCATGACGCCGAAAACCCGGCGCAAGGCTTCATGCCGCCGCCGCGTTGGATCAAGGTCGGGGTAAAGGCGGTCAACCTCGGTAAAGGCCGGGCCGGTGACCGGTAGCTCCATGAGGTCTTCCTCGGTGAAAAGCCCTGCGCGCAAGCCGTCATGCAGGTCATGGTGGTTATAGGCGACATCATCGGCCACCGCCGCCACCTGTGCCTCGGCACTCGCAAACGTGCCAAGTTCCAGATCGTAACCCGCGTTGAACCCTGCCAAAGCATAGGGCATGTCGGCAATATCAGCGACAGCATGCGAGCCTGAGGCCTTCGGCCCGATCACCGGCCCGTTATGCTTTGCGATCCCCTCCAGGGTTTCCCAGCTCAGGTTCAGACCGTCGAAATCGGCGTAGTGACGTTCAAGATCGGTCACGATGCGGACGGCCTGGGCGTTGTGATCGAACCCCCCATAGGGCGCCATCAACTCGGCCAGGGCATCTTCGCCGGTATGGCCGAAGGGCGGATGGCCAAGGTCATGGGCCAGCGCCACCGCCTCGGCCAGTTCGATGTTGAGGCCAAGCGTGCCCGCAATCGTGCGCGCCACTTGCGCCACTTCGATCGTATGGGTCAGCCGCGTGCGGTAATAATCGCCCTCATGTTCGACAAAGACCTGGGTCTTATGCTTGAGCCTGCGAAAGGCCGAGGAATGGATGATCCGGTCGCGATCACGCTGAAAAGGTGAGCGGAAAGTGGACATGCTTTCGGGGTAAAGCCGCCCCCGGGTATCTTCCGGGTGGCAAGCATAGGGTGCCAAAGTCATTTTTGCCTGTTCTTGTGAACTCTTATCATCAATCATATATGCGTAATGTCGCAAGAATGATATGGTTGAGCCATGGAATTGAATCTTCCGCCCAAAGTTACCCCGCGCGCCTTCGCACGGCTGGCCGAAATCAACGCAGCTTCTGGCGATGAGAAGGCTTTGCGCGTGGCGGTGGAAGGCGGCGGTTGTTCCGGCTTTCAATATGAGATCAAGCTTGATGATCCCGCACCCGATGATCTGATCCTGGAAGGTGACGGGCAAAAGGTTCTGGTCGATGCGGTATCCTTGCCGTTCTTGTCCAACGCCGTGATCGATTTTTCAGAAGAATTGATCGGCGCGCGTTTCGTGATCGAGAATCCCAATGCCACATCGTCATGCGGATGCGGCACCAGCTTTTCGATCTGACCTGCCCCGAAGGCACCCGGTCTTGCCTATGCGGCCAAAGCCACCGATGATGGCGGCGAAATCCGCCGGGGGCCTGCCATGAAAATCGCGACATTCAACATAAACGGTATCAAGGCCCGGGCCGAAGCCTTGCCTGCGTGGCTGGATGAAGCCCGCCCCGATGTCGTCTTGTTGCAAGAGATCAAATCGGTTGATGAGGCATTCCCGCGCCAGCTGTTTGAAGACCGCGGCTACGGGGTGGAGACCCATGGCCAGAAGGGCTTTAACGGCGTTGCGATCTTGTCGAAACTGCCGCTTGAAGATGTCACACGCGGCCTTCCCGGCGACGAAAGTGATGAACAGGCCCGCTGGATTGAGGCGACGGTGGTGGGCAAGACGGCGATAAGGATTTGCGGGCTTTATCTGCCCAATGGCAATCCGGTGCCGGGGCCGAAATACGACTACAAGCTTGCATGGATGGAGCGGATGCGCCTGCGCGCCACGGAACTTCTGGCTGCAGAAATGCCGGTGGTGATGGCCGGCGATTACAACATCATCCCGCAAGCTGAAGATGCCGCCCGGCCTGAGGTCTGGACGGAAGACGCGCTTTACTTGCCGCAAAGCCGCGCGGCCTACCGCCGTATCCTTAACCTTGGTTTTACCGAGGCGTTCCGCACCCGTGATGCGCGCCCCGGCCAATATTCGTTTTGGGATTATCAGGCAGGTGCGTGGCAAAAGAACCACGGCATCCGAATTGACCATCTTTTGCTGTCGGCCCAGGCCGCCGATCTGTTGGGCGATTGCGCAATTGATAAGGCGGTTCGGGATGGCGACAAGCCATCCGATCATGTGCCCGTGTGGATCGACCTCGCGGCTTGAAGCGGCCGGTTCAGGGCTGATGCGTCACATCATGCGCATAAAGCCAGCGAAAGCGGTTGGCGGCCGCGTTCGGGGCAAAGCGGTCGGCCAGCCGCAAGGCCGTATGGGCCAGATCGCGGCGCAGACCCGAAAGGTGATAATGGCGGGCATTGGCGTTGGCCGCGCTGACGATACGGCGGCTGCGGGCCTCGCGCGCGTGTTGGTAGGTGGCAAAAGCTTCGCTCATCGGGTGGTGGGCCAGAGATTCCGCCAGCACCCAGGCATCCTCCAGCGCCATATTCGCGCCTTGCGCCAGGAAGGGCAGCGTCGGATGGGCGGCATCGCCAAGGATCACGGCCCCCTGCCCGTACCAATGGCGCGCGACCGGATGGCGAAAGAGCCCCCAAAGATTGGGCCGCTCGATCCGGTCAAGCCAATCGCGAACCTCGGGCAAGAAATCCTCAAACGCGATTCGCAGCGCCAAGGGATCGTCGGTCAAAGACCAGCTTTCCTCGGCCCAGCGTTTGCGTTCCTCTACCGCCACGATGTTTTGCAATGCCCCGCCGCGCAAAGGATAGGTTACCAGATGGCGCCCCGGCCCCAAAAACACCCGAGCGGCGGGCGGCAGATCTGCCGTGGCGGGGATCGTCGCGCGCCATGCAACCTGATTGGTGAAAAATGGCTGGTCTGAGCCGTTCAGGGCCGAACGCA
>JBATTI010000157.1:0-4815 GCA_049670445.1 Albidovulum sp.
GATATTGTCGTTCTTCAGGCAGTTGGCCGAACGTACCGACAATTCCAGCTCGTCCACTTTCTTGAGAAGCAGCGGGTTGAATTCCAGCCCGTCGTCTGCGTCCTGCTTGGTGGCCGATTCAGGCTCATCGAAGTTCACGAAGATGCCAAGCTGGTCTTGCAGGATGCGCGCGGCATAGGCCACCGCATCATCCGGCGTCAGCGAGCCATCGGTTTCGATCTTCATCGTCAGCTTGTCATAGTCAAGCACCTGGCCTTCGCGGGTCGGCTGCACTTCGTAGCTGACCTTCTTGACCGGCGAATAGATCGCATCAATCGGAATCAGGCCAATCGGCGCATCTTCCGGGCGATTCTTGTCCGCAGCGACATAGCCTTTGCCGGTATCGACCGTCAGTTCCATGAACAGATCCGCACCATCATCAAGGTGGCAGATCACATGGCGCTTGTTCAGCACTTCGATCCCGTTCGTCTCGGCGATATCGCCCGCAGTCACAATGCCCGGCCCCTTTGCCGAAATCGACAGCCGCTTCGGCCCTTCGACTTCCATGCGCAGGCTGACGCCTTTGAGGTTCAAGACGATGTCGGTGACGTCTTCACGCACACCGGCAACCGATGAAAACTCATGCAGCACATTATCGATCTGAACCGAGGTGATCGCCGCACCTTGCAGGCTCGACATCAGCACCCGGCGCAAGGCATTGCCAAGCGTCAGACCAAAGCCGCGCTCAAGCGGTTCAGCCACCAGCGTTGCTTGACGCATCGGGTCATTGCCCGGTTTGACGTCCAGCTGTGCCGGTTTGATCAGGTCTTCCCAATTCTTATGGATCATTCGTTCCGCCTCCATTCTTGCCCAACCCCATGTCCAAAGGGTCGCGGCGCCCGAGGTATAAACAAATTAAACCGGCCCGCGCCAAATCGCGCGCGGTCCGGACTAACTTTCTTCGTCAGACCCGCCGACGCTTCGGCGGACGACAGCCATTATGGGCCATCGGGGTCACATCACGGATCGAGGTGATGTTGAAGCCAGCAGCGGCCAAAGCACGCAAGGCGCTTTCGCGGCCCGAACCGGGGCCTTGCACTTCGACTTCCAGTGTCTTCAGACCATGTTCCTGCGCCTTGCGGCCCGCATCTTCAGCAGCCATCTGGGCGGCATAAGGTGTCGATTTGCGCGACCCTTTGAAACCCATCGTACCGGCCGAAGACCAGGCAATCGCATTGCCCTGAACATCGGAGATCAAAATCTTGGTGTTGTTGAAGGAAGAGTTCACATGCGCAACGCCAGCGGCGATGTTTTTGCGTTCCTTACGCTTCGTGCGGACTTTGGTATCACGTGCCATTGACCTGCCCTCCCCTTATTTCTTCTTGCCGGCGATAGCTTTCGCCGGGCCTTTGCGCGTGCGCGCATTGGTATGGGTGCGCTGGCCGCGCACGGGCAGGTTCTTGCGGTGACGCAGGCCGCGGTAGCAGCCAAGGTCCATCAAACGCTTGATGTTCATCGTCACTTCGCGGCGCAGGTCGCCCTCGACGGTGAAGTTTGCATCAATATGCTCGCGGATCGCCAGAACTTCAGCATCGCTGAGTTCATTGACCCGGCGCGCTTCGTCGATCTTGACGGCTTCGCAGATCTGGCGCGCAATTTGCGGGCCGATTCCGGTGATATAAGTAAGAGCGATGGGGACGCGTTTCCCCGTCGGGATGTTAACGCCAGCGATACGTGCCACGCGCATTTTCCTTCCGTTGCGGTTCCGTAAGACCAGAACCTTTTTTCACAACAAAGGGCCTCACAGGGCTTACACCCTGGCGACCCCAGCTTTCAAATCCGAAAAACGGCCTAAAACGGCCCGAATCCTGAATTGATTCTCATGCGAGACGCCGTGACGTAATGGGTTTCCCGTGGGGCGTCAAGCCATGCACGACTGATCCATCACATCCGCAAGGGATTTCGCGACATCCTCAATCTCGGCCAGCCCGTCGATGGTGAAAAGATCGCCCATCGCATAGTAGTAACCGATCAGTGGCGAGGTTTTCTTGTAATATTCCATCAGCCGGATTTTCAGGCTTTCGGCATTGTCATCCGCCCGCCGCGTCAAGTCGCTTGATCCGCAATTGTCGCAGATGCCGGGCTTGGCGGTTGGCCGGGTTTCATCATGGTAAACCTCGCCGCAGCCACCGCAGGTAAAGCGCCCGCTGATCCGGCGCACCAGCGCCTCATCATCGACCCGCATCTCGATCACCGCATCCAGTTTTTCACCACTGCGCTTGAGCATGGCCCCCAAAGCATCGGCCTGGCCCAAGGTGCGCGGGAAACCATCGAAGATAAAGCCCGAGCCCTGACTGCCGCTCATCTTTTCTTCGATCAACCCGATGACGATCTCATCCGTGACCAGATCACCGCGATCCATGATCCCGGCAACCATCTTGCCCATTTCCGTCCCACTGGTGCGCGCCTCGCGCAGCATATCGCCGGTGGAAAGCTGGACCATGCCGCGCTCATCCACCAACCGCCGTGCCTGCGTTCCCTTGCCCGCCCCGGGCGGCCCCAGAAGGATAATGTTTATCATGAGCGTCCTTACCGAAGTGCTGGCGCCTTGCGGCCACCATTACGTTTCTTGCCGCGCAGCTGCGACTTTTCTATCAGGCCCTCATATTGATGGGCCAGAAGATGTGATTGGATCTGGTTGATCGTGTCCATTGTTACACTAACAACAATCAGTACCGAGGTCCCGCCAAAATAGAAAGGTACCGAGAACTGCGAATTCATCAATTCAGGCAACAAACATACCGCCGCAAGATAGCCCGAACCGATCACCAATATACGCGCCACGACGTAATCGAGATAATCCTCGGTCTTCTTGCCCGGCCGGATCCCCGGAATGAAACCACCCTGGTTCTTCAGATTATCGGCAACCTCGTCCGATTTGAACGAAACGTTGGCGGTATAGAAGTATGAGAAGAAGATAATCATCGCCGCAAAGAAGATCAGATAAAGCGGCTGACCATGCCCGAAATAGGCCAGGATCGTCGACATGATCGGCCCGGTCTGCGCGCCCGAGAAGGTAGAGATTGTCGTCGGCAACAACAGCAGCGACGATGCGAAGATCGCCGGAATAACCCCCGCCGGGTTGACCTTGATCGGCAGGTGGCTGGACGAGCCGTCATAAACCTTCATGCCCACCTGACGCCGCGGATACTGAATATGGATCTTGCGCAAACCGCGCTCCATGAAGACCACAAAGGTAATCACGGCGACAACCATCACCAGCACCCCGATGATCACCGCGGCCGAGATATTGCCTGCCCGGCCTTGTTCCAAAAACTGCACCAAAGCGCCCGGAACACCCGCCACGATACCGACGAAGATGATCAGCGATGTGCCGTTGCCAACGCCGCGCGCGGTGATCTGCTCGCCGATCCACATCAGGAACATCGTGCCGCCCACCAGCGTGACCACACAAGCCAGCTTGAAGAACAGCCCCGGATCATGGGCAAGGTTGCCCGCCTCAAGGCTGGCGGCCAGACCCCAGGCCTGGAACGTCGCCAGCAACACGGTGCCGTAGCGCGTATATTGGTTAATCTTCTTGCGGCCCTGCTCGCCCTCTTTCTTCAGCTGCTCAAGCTGCGGCACCATGGCCGTCAAAAGCTGCACGATGATCGAGGCCGAGATATAGGGCATGATCCCCAGCGCAAAAATCCCCATGCGGCCAAGGGCGCCGCCGGTGAACATCTGCAACATCCCGCCGATGCCCTGATTTGCGCGTTCCATGAACTGCGCAAGCGCGGTCGCGTCAATACCCGGCACCGGAATATAGGTGCCAAGGCGGTAAACCATCAGCAAGCCGACGGTAAAGAGGATACGCTGGCGCAGGTCAGAGGCCTTACCAAGCGCACCCCAACTCATGTTCGCAGCCATTTGCTCTGCAGCAGATGCCATATTCGCTTCTTTCATGACAGCGCCGCCGAACCGGTTTCCGGTCGGCGGCGCTTGGAAAACCTATGCCTATGTAAGCAGCGCGGGCGCTGCCTACAACCGCTTATTCGGCCGCAGGCGCCGCCGCCGCCGCTTTGGTGACTGCAAGCGAACCGCCAGCCTTTTCCACTGCCGCTACGGCCGCAGCCGATGCGCCGGAAACGACAAGCTTCACTTTCGCCTTGATCTCACCCTTGGCAAGCACGCGGATGCCGTCCAGCTTGCGGTTGGTCAGGCCCGCCGCGATGATCGCATCTTCGGTGATCTCGGCCTTGATATCCAGCTTGCCAGCATCGACGAATTTCTGGATCAGGCCCAGATTGACGACGGCGTAATGCTTTTGGTTGGGCTTGTTGAAGCCACGCTTCGGCAGACGCCGGTAAAGCGGCATCTGGCCGCCTTCATAGCCGCCAATGGCCACGCCGGAACGCGATTTCTGGCCCTTGATGCCGCGTCCGCCGGTCTTGCCCTTGCCCGAGCCGGGGCCACGGCCGATCCGCATGCGCTTTTTCGTGGCGCCCGGATTGTCGCTGAGTTCGTTCAGTTTCATGTCGCTTCTCCTTGCCGGATGCGGGGGCTGAAGCGATGCTCCCCCGACCTCGGCCTGTCATTTGGGTGGCGGGGTAGACCCCGCCATACGGATGCAGGTCAGGGCGGGTCCGACCCGCCCCGCCGATTAGCCGCGCTCTTCGACGATCTCGACGAGGTGCGGGATCGAGTTCACCATGCCGCGGACCGAGGGCGTGTACTCGAGTTCGCGGGTGCGGTGCATCTTGTTGAGCCCGAGGCCGATCAGCGTGCGGCGCTGAACGTCCGGGCGGCGGATCGGCGAACCGATCTGCTTCACGA
>JBATTI010000158.1:0-5546 GCA_049670445.1 Albidovulum sp.
CGTCGCGGCCGGCGCGGTTTTGGCGCGGCTGTCGGAAACCTCGCTGAAGCTGGAGCTTGCGCAGCTTGCCGCATCGCGCGCCAGCGCCCTTTCCAACATTGCCCAATCCGAGGCACAGCTGATCGAGGCGGAATCAAACGCGCAAGAAGCCATGCGCACCCAGGAACGTACGAAAGCGCTGCAAAAACAAGGCAATACCTCGCAAGCGGTGGCCGATCAGGCCGCAACTGCGGCCACAGGTGCGGCGGCGCGGGTATTGGTTGCGGCCCAGGGTGCCGAGACGGCCAAGGCCCAGCTTAATCTGGTTGATGCGCAGATTGATAATGTGAATTTGCGATTGTCGCGCACCCTGATCACCGCCCCAGTCGCCGGTGAGGTGGTAGAGCGTAATGCGGTCGCGGGTGCCATTGCCAGCGCGTCGGGCGCTCCGATGTTCATCTTGGTCCGCGACGGTCTGTTAGAGCTTGGCGCAGATGTCGCCGAACAAGATCTGCCGCGCCTGTCGGTGGGCATGAATGCCAGCTTGCGGGTTGCGGGGTCAAACGTGCCGCTGACCGGCAGCGTCCGTCTGGTGGAACCGGCGATTGACCCGGTCACCCGCCTTGGCCGCGCCCGCATCACCATTGATCAGGCCGACCGGGTGCGGACCGGGATGTTTCTGGAGGCCGAAATCACCGTGTCCAGACGTGAGGTGATTTCGGTGCCGATCACCGCCCTTGCCAGCGATGATCTCGGCCCCTTCGTTATGGTCGTGGATCAAGCCGGGAAGGTGCATCGCACCACGGTCGTAAGCGGTGTGCGCGATGGTGGTTTGATTGAAATTCAATCGGGTCTGTCGCAAGGCGATCTGGTCATCGCGAAAGCTGCGTCTTTCGTGCGCGATGGCGATATTGTGAACCCGGTGGCGGCCATGCCCGCACCGGTCACGAACTAGGGGGCGGCATGAACTTCTCAGCCTGGTCGATCCGAAATCCGATCGCGCCCATTCTGGCGTTCTTCATCCTGACCGTGCTGGGCATTCAGTCATTCTATGCCCTTCCCATCACCCGTTTTCCCAATATCGACGTGCCGCTGATTGCGGTTTCGGTTGCCCAGCCCGGCGCCGCCCCGGCCGAACTGGAATCACAAGTGACCCGCGAGGTCGAGGATGCTTTGGCCGGGATCACCGGTGCCAAAAGCATCATCTCTTCCGTCAATGACGGCCTTTCCACGACCGTGGTCGAATTTCAGATGTCGGTCCCGACCCAAACCGCCCTGAACGACGTCAAAGATGCGGTAGACCGGGTGCGCGGCAACCTGCCGTCCGAGATCGAGGCCCCCGTGGTGTCCAAGATCGACGTCGAGGGGCAAGCGATCTTGACCTTCGCCGTCTCTTCACCGGGCATGAATATTGAAGAGCTGTCCTGGTATGTCGATGACAAGGTGATGCGGGCCTTGCGGTCGCGCCCCGGCATCGGGCGGATCGACCGCTTCGGCGGGGCGGATCGGGAAATCCTGATCGAGTTGGATACCATGAAGCTTGACAGCTACGGCATCACCGCATCCGCGGTGAATGCGCAGCTGCGCGCCACCAATGCCGATATCGGATCGGGGCGCAGCAAGCTTGGTGACGGCGAACAAGCCATCCGCACGCTTGGCGATGCAACCTCGGTCCAACGGCTTTCCGATACTGTGATCGGCCTGCCTGGCGGCCGTTTCGTGCGTTTGGGCGATCTGGGCACGATCAGCGACACCTATGAAGAGCTGCGCTCGTTCTCGCGCCATAATGGCAATCAGGTGGTCACATTCGCGATCTTCCGCGCCAAGGGGGCAAGCGAGGTTTCCGTGGCCGAAACCGTTGAAACCACAATCGCGCAACTGCGCGCCGATTACCCTGAAGTGGCGATCAGCAAGGTCGATGATTCCGTCTTCTATACCTATGGCAACTACGAATCCGCCCTGCATACCTTGCTTGAAGGCGCGCTTTTGGCTGTCATCGTCGTCATGCTGTTTTTGAGAAACTGGCGCGCCACGCTGATCTCGGCCGTGGCCTTGCCGCTGTCGGCGATCCCCACCTTCTATATCATGGATCTTTTGGGCTTTTCGCTGAACCTTGTCAGCTTCCTTGCCCTGACCCTTGCCACCGGCATTCTGGTCGATGACGCGATCGTCGAGATTGAGAATATCGCCCGCCATATCCGCATGGGCAAAACCCCCTACCGCGCGGCCATCGAGGCGGCGGATGAAATCGGCCTTGCGGTGATTGCCACCACCATGACCATCGTCGCGGTGTTTGTGCCGGTGTCGTTCATGCCCGGCATTCCGGGGCAGTATTTCAGGCAATTTGGCCTGACCGTGGCCATCGCCGTGCTGTTTTCACTGCTTGTGGCCCGACTTATCACGCCGCTGATGGCGGCCTATCTGATGCGATCGAAAGACGCCAATCTGGAACATGGCGACAAGGATGGCGCCACCATGCGCGGCTATTTGCGGATGATCGCCTTCACGCTCAAAACCTGGCGGTTGCCCGGCGTGGGTCTGAAGGTGCGCAATTATTACCTGACGCTGATGGCGGCGATTGTCGTGCTGGTCATCTCGGTCTTCTTCATGGTGCGCATTCCGGGCAGCTTCCTGCCGCCCGAAGATGTGTCGCGCTTTGCGATATCGGTGGAACTGCCGACCGGCTCGGCGCTGGCCGATACCGACCGCACCACCGGCCAGATGCGCGATGCGATCAAGGATGTGGAGGGGGTCAATTCGGTGTTCGTGCTTGGCGGCTCTTCGCCCACTGGCGATCTCGATGTCCGCCGCGCCTCGGTCACGGTCGAGCTTGAAAAGCTGGATCATTCGCTCTTGCTCAAGATCAGCACGATCTTGCGCCGCACACCTGTTCTTGGCGCGCTGGTGCCCGAAGTGAAGCCGCATGGCCGGGTCCGCCCGCAAAACCAGATCGAGGCGGAGGTGTTCCAACGCCTTGCCGTCGTGCCCGATGTGCGGATCTTCAAGCTCAATGACCGCGGCGAGCGTGATATTTCATTCTCGATCAAATCGACCAATGGCGACGACCTCAACACCGCCGTTCGTCAGCTGGAAGAGGCGCTGCGCGGCGATCCGTTGCTGGCCAACGTATCGGCAGAGGGCGCCCTGCCCCGGCCCGAAGTGCAAATCACCCCGCGCGAAAATGAAGCCGCCCGGCTTGGCATCACCACAGCCCAGATCGCCGAGACTTTGCGCATCGCCACCATCGGTGACAATGACGTGGCGCTTGCCAAAATCTCGCTTGATGATCGGCTGATACCGGTGCGGGTGAAACTGTCGGGATCGGTGCAAGACGATATCAACCGTATTGCCGCTTTGCGTCTGACCACCGCCTCGGGCATCAGCGTGCCGCTATCGGCCGTGGCCGATGTGCGCGTCGGCGAAGGCCCCGGTGCGATTGACCGGCTTGACCGGCAGCGCCGCGCCACGGTGGGCGCCAACCTGCCGGTGGGTGTCGCCCTTGATACCGCCACCAAACGCTTTCGCGAGATCACCGACAGCGTCGATCTGCCCGCATCCGTCTCTATCAGCGAAGCGGGCGACGCCGATATCCAGAAAGAGCTGAACGCAAGCTTCGTCAATGCGATGATCATGGGGCTGATGCTGGTGCTGGCGGTGCTGATCTTGCTGTTCAAAAGCGTCATTCAACCTTTCACCATCCTCTTTTCCTTGCCATTGGCCATCGGCGGTGTCGCCGCCGGTCTGATCGTCACCGGCAATGCGGTGTCTATGCCGGTTCTGATCGGGATGCTGATGCTGATGGGGATCGTGACCAAGAACGCCATCCTGCTGGTCGATTTTGCCATCGAGATGCGCCTTCAGGGCATGGACCGGGTCACGGCGCTGATCGAGGCGGGCCACAAGCGCGCGCGCCCCATTGTCATGACCTCTATCGCCATGTCGGCGGGTATGTTGCCCTCGGCCCTCGGGGTCGGCGAAGGTGGCGCGTTTCGTGCGCCCATGGCCTCGGCGGTGATCGGCGGGATCATCGTATCAACGGTGCTCAGCCTTGTGGTGGTGCCGTCGTTCTTCTTGATCATGGATGATCTGCAGTGGCTCTTGGGCAAGGTGTTTGGCGGCATGGTCGGCCGCAAGGAGGTGGAGCCTGAACTGCCCGATACCTTCGCGCTGGCCGATGCCGTTGACGCCGGTCGCAGCGATATGCGCGCCCTGACCGACCGCATTGCGACGCTGGAGGATGAGCTGCACAAAGCCCGCGCGCGCAATCACATACAAGTCGCGGAATAAAGCGGCCTCTTTGCACGGGCCGCTAACCATTTCGAAAGACCGTTGCGAATAGCCTTTCCCTCGAAGGATATGGGAAAGGTGTGTGACAATGGCTTTACGACAATCAAGCGCCCCGCGCGGCGCGGTGCATGAGGGGCATGACCCGCTTGAATACTGGCTTGAACAAGAACGCAGTTGCGCCCTTGATGGGCCGCTAGACGGATACGCGGCCGACCAACAAACCCGTGTTGAAGAGCGGATGGCAAGCGGTTGGTGGTTGTTACCGGTAATGGTCATGGCCTTGCCGGTATGGGGGTTGATCATCTGGCTGATCGTGCGGGCCTGACGGGCCAAGCGCGGTTCAAGCGTTTCGGGTTCACCCTGAAGCATCATGTGTCACCCGACGCGCCCAAATCCTTGTTTTCCGGCAGCGTCGGGGGATTGCGGGTTAAAGTCGAGACGCTCGCTCTAGCGCGCCAGGACCAGTTCCGCCTTCAGCCCGCCCAGCCGCTCGCTGCGGCCCAGCCGCAAGGTTCCGCCATGGCTGCGCGCGATATCGGCGGTGATCGCAAGGCCAAGGCCCACGCCAGAGCTGCGGTCTTGATTGCGGGCAGGTTCCAGCCGCGTGAAGGCTTTCATCGCCTCTTCACGCTGGCTCTCGGGTATTCCGGGGCCCGCATCTTCGACCGTGAAGCGAACCGAGCGTTCAAAGATCACCAGCGACACTTCGGCGCGGTGTCCATAGTTGATCGCATTGCTGATCAGATTATCAAGCGCGCGGCGCACCGCACCGACGCGCAGCTCTGCCTGCCCTTCGCCCTCAATCCCCGCAAGTGTTACGTCAGCGCCGCCCCGGCGCGCATCCTCAACCGCCAGGCGCAACACCTCCGACGGATCGACCTGCACCGGTAATTCGTCTTGCGCGTCATTGCGCGCGAAGGCCAGGAAGCCATCAAGCATCCGGCGCATATCATCTACATCACGCTCCAGCGCCTCAACCTCATCGCCCTCAGCCAGCATCGCCAGCCCCAGCTTCAACCGGGTAAGCGGCGTGCGCAGATCATGGCTTACACCCGATAAAAGCAAGGTGCGCTGTTCGATCTGACGCTCTATCCGGGCGCGCATATCCAAGAACGCCGCCCCCGCCGCGCGCACCTCGGTCGCCCCTGCCAAACGGTAAGGCATCGCCCTGCCCTTGCCAAAAGCCTCTCCCGCAAGGGCCAGTTTGCGTATCGGGCGAAGCTGGTTGCGCAAGAACAAGAACGCCACCACCGTCATCAAAAGCCCGGTCGCCAGCATAT
>JBATTI010000159.1:0-2919 GCA_049670445.1 Albidovulum sp.
CGTCTCTATCGCGCCCAAACCTGCGGCCTCAGGCATCATTCTGATTTCGCCGCGCGGGGTACAGGCGGACAGAAATGCGACAAGACAAATCAGTAATGGACGCATGATGATCCTTCTGGTGGAATAGCGGGTATATGTTTCACCCAATAGCGCAGCATCTGCGAAGAACCCAGAGGAATGGATAGGCCGGGCGCGGCAATTCGCCAGAATTCACCCCCTTTGTGATCCAGGTAAATAAGAGAGGCCCAGTGGCCGAACCGCCCAAGCGATCAAAGCCCCCCGGATTAGGTGGCTTTTCCCATTCAAGCCGCTACAAACCCTGGATTATCGCGGTCAACTGGACGATGGCTTTGCAACTGGCGATAGTGAGATGGCAAGATGACCGGAGGGCGGGATATTTCAAGTAGTCAAGGCATTTCAGCGGCATTCGAAATGGCAGATATTTCGTTTCGGTTTGATGGCAAGGAAATCTTGCGTGACCTCACCCTGACCGTGCGGGAAAAGCGCGTCGGTATCGTGGGTCGGAACGGGTCGGGAAAAACGACCTTCGCACGGGTCTTGGCGGGATTGGTCAAGCCCACCGCCGGATCTGTCAAAGTGTTGGATGTAGACGTGACAACCGACCGTAAGGCCGCGCTCACAACGGTGGGCATTCTGTTCCAAAACCCTGATCACCAGATCATCTTTCCGACCGTTGAAGAAGAAATTGCTTTCGGGCTCCTGCAACAGGGTCATTCGAAACAAATCACGGCCGACCGGGTCGCAGAAATCTTGACCGCATTTGGGAAAACCCATTGGGCCGCCGCCGCCATTCACGGTCTGTCTCAGGGGCAAAAGCAACTGGTCTGCCTGATGTCCATCGTAGCTATGGCCCCCAAGGTGATCGTGCTGGATGAGCCATTCTCCGGGCTTGATATTCCGACCCGCATCCAGCTATCGCGGTATCTGGATAACCTGTCCGCAACCGTTGTTCAGATCTCACATGATCCGGAAAATCTGCAAAACTACGAGCGGATCATATGGCTGGAAAACGGTGCGATGCGCATGGATGGTGAAGCGCAAACAACTCTGCAAGCTTTCGACAACCATATGAAAGAGTAGGGAGGACAAGATGATATCTCTGACCTCACCGGTTGAAACCAGGGCGCATCGCTGGCCTGCCGGGCTGAAGTTGATCTTGCTATCTGCGGCGACGATGGTTTTGTTCACGCGCCAAGATCTCACTTTTCATGTGTCTGTTTTCGCGGGCTGCCTTGCCCTTTACGCCTTACCAGGCAAGGTGTTTTTGACGTCGGGCCTTGGGCGCTTGGCGGCACTGTGGCCGTTCTTGGCCGTTATGGTAATCTGGCATTTGGTGACGGGCGACATTCTAGAAGGCGGCGTAATCGTCTTGCGCCTATTATCCGCCGTGGCGCTGGCCAATCTGGTAACAATGACCACCCGTCTTTCACAGATGATCGAGGTGGTGAAATGGCTAAGCACGCCTATCCGTTGGTTTGGCTTTAACACACGCGCGCTTGAACTTGGGCTAGCACTGGTTATTAGGTTCACGCCTGTTTTAGCCGATAAAGGATCGCAATTATCGCAGTCATGGCGCGCACGCGCGGTTAAACGGGCAAACTGGCGGATTGTGATCCCTTTCACCGTCCTTGCCATAGATGATGCTGAACATGTCGCGGAAGCCATCAAGGCACGCGGCGGCCTATAACCCATTTAAGGAAGACCCCGATGGAACGAAAACTGGCCTTAATCGCGCTTTTTGCGGCACTGATCGCTGCACTGGGGCTGATACCAAAGCTGACACTGGCCTTTGGTGTGCCGATCACGGCGCAAACGCTTGGCGTCATGCTTTGCGGTACGGTTCTGGGGGCAAAACGCGGTGCTGTGGCGGTTTTGCTGTTCTTGCTGCTCGTGGCCCTTGGCTTGCCGCTGTTGGCGGGCGGGCGTGGTGGTTTGGGGGTATTCGCTGCCCCATCGGTTGGGTTCTTGATCGGATGGCCCGTTGCCGCATTTGTCACCGGCCTGATCGTTGAGAGGTGGAACAATGCACCGCTGACGCTTGTGGCAAGTGTTGCATCGGTGATCGGCGGCATCGTCGTTCTTTACATCTTTGGTATCATCGGCATGGCAATCGTCTTGGAAAAAACGCTGCCCGAAGCCGCACTTCTGGTGACGGCCTTCATTCCCGGCGATGTGATCAAAGCGGTTCTTGCGGGGTTCATAACCGCAGCCCTTGCCAAGGCGCGACCGCAAAGTGTTCTATCGCGGGTATGACCAAGACCGAGATCGAACTTCTGCTCGAAAAACGCCGGTCCGTTCGAGAATATCTTGCGACATCCGTCCCGCAAGGCGACGTCGCAAGAATACTCAAGGCGGCGCGCACCGCCCCAAGTGGTGCGAACCTGCAGCCCGGCCGCTTTCACGCACTAACCGGCGCGCCCCTCACGGCGCTGAAAGATGCGCTTGGCGTGGCCTGTGCATCGGGGCGGGCGCCGGTGTCGCAATATTCGTACTTCCCGCAACTGATGCCCGCCGATCTTAAGGCCAAGCAACGCGCGGCGGGCTATGCGCTTTACGCAGCGCTCGGGATCGAACGCAGGGACCTGCCCGGCAGAAAGGCACAATTCGATCAGAACTACCGTTTCTTCGACGCCCCTGTCGGCATCGTTGTGACCATAGATGCGAATATGGGCAAAGGCTGCTTTATGGACCTAGGAATGGCGCTGATGGGCCTGCTTTTGGCCGCCGAGGGTATGGGCTATGCCACGACGGGCATCGGTGCCTTGGCCAATCATGCCGATGTGGTGCAAGAAACTTTGGGGCTGGATACGGCAGAGCTGGTGGTCTGCGGCATAGCGCTTGGGCGGGCGGATATGTCGGCCAAGGTCAATCAGTTTCGAACCGCCCGTGATGATCTGG
>JBATTI010000160.1:0-7035 GCA_049670445.1 Albidovulum sp.
TGAGATTGAGGCCGTCACCAAACATGATGTCATCGCCTTCCTGACCCATCTGGCCGAACATATCGGCGCGGATGAGGCGCGGTTTGTGCATCAAGGCATGACCTCTTCCGACGTTTTGGACACGACATTGAATGTGCAGCTGGTGCGCGCCGCTGATCTGTTGCTGGCCGATATGGACCGGCTGCTGTCCGCCCTCAAGACCCGCGCTTATGAGCATAAGAACACCGTTCGCATCGGGCGCAGCCACGGCATTCATGCCGAACCGACGACGATGGGCCTGACCTTCGCGCGGTTTTACGCGGAAATGGACCGCAACAAGAACCGGTTGGAAAAGGCGCGCTGGGAAGTGGCCACCGGTGCGATTTCCGGCGCGGTCGGCACTTTCGCCAATATCGACCCTGCGGTTGAAGAACATGTCTGCAAAAAGCTGGGGCTGCGCCCCGAGCCGATTTCAACCCAAGTCATCCCGCGTGACCGTCATGCGATGTTCTTTGCCACCCTTGGCGTCATTGCAAGTTCGATCGAAAACATCGCCATCGAGATCCGCCACATGCAGCGCACCGAGGTATTGGAGGCCGAAGAGTTCTTCAGCCCCGGTCAAAAAGGGTCCAGCGCCATGCCGCATAAGCGCAATCCGGTGCTGACCGAAAACCTGACAGGTCTGGCGCGTCTGGTGCGTATGTCGGTGGTGCCTGCCATGGAAAACGTAGCCCTTTGGCATGAACGTGACATCAGCCATTCCAGCGTCGAACGCGCCATTGGCCCCGACACCACCATCACCCTTGATTTCGCACTGAACCGGCTTGCCGGGGTTGTCGAGAAACTGGTTATCTACCCAGAAACGATGCTGGCGAATATGAATAAATTCAAAGGCTTGGTCATGTCTCAGCGCGTATTGCTGGCCCTGACCCAAGCGGGCGTCAGCCGCGAAGATGCCTACCGTCTGGTGCAAAGAAACGCCATGAAGGTTTGGGAAAAGGGCGCCGATTTCAAGACCGAGCTTTTGGCCGACCCAGAGGTGACAGCCGCACTTAAGCCTGCCGAGATCGAAGAAAAGTTTGACCTTGGCTATCATACCAAACATGTCGACACGATCTTCGCCCGCGTCTTTGACGCATCGGGCACCGTATCGGGCACCGTATCGGGCACCGTGCAGGACAACACCCGCTGATCGTGCGAAAGTGATTTGCTGAAACCAAAAAACCATGGCTTTCTGTGGCCGATGGATTTTTCTGGAGTTTCGCAATGTCGTTTTGGGTTCGTATCGCACTTTTGGCAGGCCTCACCATTCCCGGTGCCGCTTTTGCCGCGTCGGGTGACGATTCCACCGCCCCTGCCCCTACCGAGACCACGACCGAGTGCAAGAAGACCGAGGTCTGGGACGAGACCGAAAAGAAATGCGTCGCCGCCCAGTCGGGCGCGCTGGACAATGATACATTGTACGACGCTGCGCGTGAGATTGCCTATGCCGGACGCCCCGATGACGCGCTGGTGGTTCTGGAGGCGATGACCGAAGGCGATAGCGACCGGGTCCTGACCTATAAGGGTTTCGCCAACCGCAAGGCCGGCCGGGTTGCCGAAGGCATGGGCTATTACCAGGCGGCCCTGGCCCAAAACCCCGACAATATTCTTGCACGCTCTTACATGGGGCAGGCATTTGTGCAGCAAGGCGCGTTCGATCTGGCCGCACTGCAGCTTGACGAAATTGTCAACCGTGGCGGTGCCGGTACCTGGGCTGAAGCCTCATTGCGCGAGGCGATTGAGACCGGGCAGACCTTCTCTTACTGACTGTCGTTCCCGATTTGATCATCAGAAAGGAAATGCAATGAAGAAACTTATCCTGTCAGTGACGGTTCTTTCGGCCCTGACCCCGGCTTTGGCCTGGGCGCAAGGCTGCAACCATGGCCGTGCCAATCAAAGTGCCCAGATAAGCTGCGCCGATGGTCAGGCCTGGGATGCCAAAAGCCAAAGTTGCGTTGTCGTGACCGGTTAGGGTTGCGACTTTAAATTCGGCTTTAAATCACGGTGCCCCGCCAAGAACTAACCCCGCCTTAACGGCTTTGTGCGACTTTCGGGAGGTCTTGACCAGAACGGGAAGCACTTATGGCTGAACTTGCGCAACTTGATCCGCCCAAGGCGGCGACAACACCGGGGCTTGCGTTTTATTCGACCCGTGCGCTGACCGGGCGGCAAAAGGCCGCCGTGATCGTGCAGCTGCTCTTGTCCGAAGGCGGCGATCTGCCGTTGACGGCCTTACCCGACCATATGCAAGCGGCCCTTACCGAACAGATCGGCACCATGCGCACCATTGACCGCGACACACTTTCCGCGGTGGTGGAAGAGTTTTGTACATTGCTTGAACGGGTTGGTCTTTCCTTTCCCGGCGGCATTGACGGCGCGTTGAAAATTCTTGACGGGCGGATTTCCACAACGGCGGCAAGCCGGTTGAAACGTCTGGCCGGGGCATCCTCCAAACTCGATCCTTGGGACAAGATCGCGGAACTTGACGTTGATCGCCTCTTGCCGATCCTGGGCGAAGAAAGCATTGAGGTTTGCGCCGTGATGTTGTCGAAACTCGCCGTGCCCAAGGCCGCCGAACTTCTGGGCCGTCTGCCCGGCGAACGGGCCCGCCCCATCGCCTATTCGGTATCACAGACCGGCAATATTGATCCTGAAACCGTGCGCCGCATCGGGGTGGCGCTTGCCGCACAGCTTGAAACCCAGCCCATTCGCGCCTTTGAGGGCGATCCGGTTGACCGGGTGGGTGCGATCCTCAACGTCTCACCTGCCGCGACGCGCGATGAGGTTCTTAAAGGGCTGGCGGAAACCGACGCGGGCTTGGCCGAACAGGTGCGCAAGACGATCTTCACCTTCGTCCATGTCGCCGATCGGATCGTCGCGCGGGATGTGCCCAAGATCATCAAGGCGGTTGATCAGGCGGTGATGCTCACCGCGCTTGGCGGCGCCACGGGGGAACAGACGGCCAGTGCCGAATTCATTCTTGCCAATATGTCCCAACGCATGGCTGCGGCCTTGCGCGAAGAGATCGGGGCCTTGGGCAAGCTCAAGGAAAAAGACATCGAGGCCGCGCAAACCGCCGTGATCATCGCCATCCGAGAGCTTGAGGCCGCGGGTGAGCTGCAATTGATCATGCCCGAAGACGCCGAGCCGTGAGCCTTGCACTGCTGCTGTCGCCCCCCTATATTGGGCTTGTTCGGGGTTCACCCCGTTCTATGGACATAAACGCGCTCGTAATAATCGGATCGGACCCGGGGGCGGTACCCGGCGACTCCACCATACCCCCCGTATTGGCGGGCCATGGGGTCGAAATAGGATCGACGAACGCCTAAAGGGGTTAGCTTTGTCTCGGTGAGGTACCACCGTTATCGGTCCGATTTGTACAGTTGCCAATAACAACCGTGCTCCGGCAATGGCTTTGGCTGCGTAAGCAGTTTGAGTCGCCGAAACTAAGCCCTTGCGCCTAGCCGCGTAAGGCGGGGTTCGCAGGTACCTGGCAACAGAAACCTGCACTTTTCCTTTCATCCTTTTTCAAGATGCCGCGCGTAGTCTGGCCGTGGAAATGCGCGCCCCTTGGCATGGTGGAAAAATGACGAAACTGGCGTTTTTGGAAAACTGGTATGACCGGGTCTGGTCGCGGGGCGACTTAAGCGGGATTGATGAATTTTTCGCACCCAGCGCCGGTGCCGATGGTCTGATGCCCGACGGACAGGTCAGCGCCGAAGATTTTCGCGCTTTGGTTCCGGCACTGCGCGCCCTTGTCCGCGACCTCAAGATTGAAATCGACCGGCATCAGGAAGGCGACGATTGGCTTTGGGCGCAGATCAATGTGCAGGCCCTGCCCGCGCAAGGGGCGACACCGATCCAGGCAAGCGGTCAGGTCATGCTGCGCTTTGAAGGCGATCTGATTGTTGAGGCTTATAACATGTTCGATTTCCTGACCTTTTTTGAGAAAGCAGGCTTTTTGCCCAAAGACGCCTTCATGCTGCTCTTGTCCGGCGAGACGCTTGGTTAAGGCCGTTCGTCAAAGCGCTTGCCCGGAAGGGGCCAGCGCGCCATGATTGGCCATGAATATGTCTTGTGTCAGCGCCTTTGTTGGCCTTCTGGCCTCCACGCTTTCGCTTTGCGCCATGCCCGCGCGTGGCTGCGATCTTGCGCTTTTGCTGGCCATTGATGTCTCAGGCTCGGTTGATGACGCTGAATACCGGCTGCAAATCGACGGAACCGCCGATGCCTTGCAAGACCCCGAGGTGCGCGATGCCTTGGTGCATGGACAGGTGGCCTTGGCCGTTGTGCAATGGTCAGCCGTCGAAATGCAGCGCCTGGTGATCCCTTGGCAAACAATTGATACCGCCGCTGATGTCGCGCGGCTGGCACCCCTTGTACGCGCGCAAGAACGCGCCTTCGGCAAGGCCGATACCGCCGTTGCCGATGCTTTGAGTTTCGCCGCCGCACAGTTTGACACCGCCCCCGATTGCAATCGCCGCGTGATCGACATCTCGGGCGACGGCGTGCAAAACTCCGGCGCGTCCTTGCCTGAGGCCAGGCGCAATATTGCCGGGCAAGGCATTGTTATCAATGCGATTGCTATCGAAGGGATGGGGGTTGCGATCAGCGAATTTTACCGCCGCGCCGTGATCACCAGGGGCGGTTTTGTGCAAACCGCGCGTGGGCATCTGGAATATCCCAAAGCCATCCGCGCCAAGCTGTTGCGCGAAATTGTGGTCCCCATGGGCTGATATCGCCGCTTGACGATGCGGCCGCCGGCTGCGCACTATGTCTTATGGGGCCGATCGCGTGCGCCCCGTGAGGCTGCGGCCAAAGCTACGCATTCTTCTACCGTGAAAGGATGCCCCTATGCCCGGCTTTGGCGCCATTTCTGTCTCTCAATTGTCCCGACTGATCGGCACGCCCGACCAACCCGTCATCCTTGACGTCCGTCTGGATGACGATTTCGCAAGCGACCCGCGGCTGGTCCCGACCGCCCGGCGCAGCCCCCATAACGATGTCATCGATCATCTGGGCCGGATCGGCGCGCGCAGCACGGTGGTCTTGTGCCAGCACGGCAAGAAGCTGTCAGAAGGTGCCGCGGCCCTTATGCGCGCGGCAGGAAAGCCAGCCGAAAGCCTTGAGGGTGGTTGGTCTGCATGGGTGGATGCGGGTCAGCCGGCCCTGCCCTGTGATCTGTGGCCTGCCACCGGCGGCAGCATTTGGGTCACCCGTCACCGCCCCAAGATTGACCGTATCGCCTGCCCCTGGCTGATCCGCCGCTTCATCGATCCCGATGCGCGGTTCTTGTTTGTCGCCCCGGCAGAAGTGGAAGCCGTGGCGGAAAAATTCGGTGCTATCCCCTTCGACATTGAGGGCGTGCGCTATTCCCACCGAGGCGAGCTGTGCAGTTTTGATGCGATTTTGGATGATTTTTCGCTGCGCACCGAAGCATTGGACCGATTGTCCCTTGTTGTGCGCGGCGCCGATACCGACCGGCATGACCTCGCCCCCGAGGCCGCCGGGCTTTTGGCGCTGTCGGTGGGGCTTTCGCGCCAATACCGCGATGATCTGGCGCAGCTTGAGGCAGGCATGGCGCTTTACGATGGCTTCTACCGCTGGGCGCGCGATGGGTTTGAGGAAGGCCATGACTGGCCGCAGGGCCGCAACCGATGAAGGGGGCGACATGGGCCCAGCTTTGGCGGGTCTTTGGCCGCATCGGGGTGCTGTCCTTTGGCGGGCCCGCCGCACAAATCGCGCTGATGCACCGCGAACTGGTTGATGAACAAGGCTGGCTGACGGAAAAGGAATATCTGTCGGCTTTGTCGTTTTGCATGCTTTTGCCGGGGCCCGAAGCGATGCAGCTTGCGACCTATGCGGGATGGAAAATCAAGGGCGTGGCCGGCGGTTTTCTGGCCGGGCTGTTGTTCGTGCTGCCCGGAGCCTTGCTGATCATGGCGCTGGCGGCGGGATATGCGGCCTATGGCAATTTGCCACTGGTCTCGGCGCTGTTTTTCGGGGTCAAGGCCTGCGTCACGGTGATCGTCATCGAGGCGCTGTTGCGGGTGGCAAAGCGCGCGTTGAAAACGCCTTTGCACCGGGCCTTTGCGATACTCTCGTTTCTGGCAATCTTCGCGCTGGCGCTGCCTTTCCCGATCATCATCGCGGTTGCGGCCTTGGCGGGCGCATATCTGCTGACGCCACCCGCAGCCCCGCCAGTACCCGCCGCACGCGGCCACGGCCATCTGGCCCCCACATTGCTGATCGGCCTGTCGGGCTGGGCGGCCCCGCTTTTGGCGCTTTGGGCCCTGGGCCAGGATTTCTTGCTGGAACTTGGGCTTTTCTTCTCAAAACTCGCCCTTGTCACATTTGGTGGGGCCTATGCGGTTCTGGCTTATATGACCCAAGACGTCGTTCAGCATCATGGCTGGCTTAGCACTGCGCAGATGATGGACGCGCTTGGGCTGGCCGAAACCACGCCGGGGCCGCTTATATTGGTGACAGAGTTTGTGGGCTTTCTTGCCGGGGTTCAGGCAGGCGGCTGGGGTCTGGCCGTCACCGCCGCCCTTCTGACCTTATGGGTGACGTTTGTGCCTTGTTTTTTATGGATTTTTGCCTTTGCCCCCTATCTTGACTGGGCCGCCACCCGCCCAAGGCTGCAATCGGCGCTGTCGGGGGTAACAGCCGCCGTTGTGGGCGTGATTGCCAATCTGGCCATCTGGTTTGGGCTGCATGTGCTCTTCGCAAACGTCACCTTGCACAGCTTCGGGCCGCTGAACCTGTTGCTGCCAGACCCCAAATCCCTCAGCGTTTTGGCCCTTGCAATCATGCTTGGGGCCGGGTTTTTGCTGTTGCGGCGTCACTGGTCATTGATCGCGGTATTGGCGCTATCGGCGGTGGCGGGGGCCATGGGCATGGCTTTGGGTTAAGGCAGCCCGCGCAAACCGGAACAACGCCCCCCTTACCCCTTTTCTTCGTTGCCAAATCGCTTATGGTGAGACAGGCAACAATGAAGAATGGTCCATGTCC
>JBATTI010000161.1:0-1989 GCA_049670445.1 Albidovulum sp.
TCGGACCATAATGTCTGGACCGAATCGATGATCGCCAGATCAGGGCGTTCGGCATCAAGCGTGGTCAGGATATCGCGCAGATTGGTTTCCGCCCCCAGCCCCACGGGCGCATCCGCCAGCCCCAGCCTTTGCGCGCGCATCCGCACCTGGGCAGAGGCCTCTTCGCCCGATATGTAAAGGCATTTCAGCCCCTTGCGGGCGAAGCTTGCCGCGACCTGCAAGAGCAGGGTTGATTTGCCGATGCCCGGATCACCGCCCACCAAAATCGCCGAGGCCGGAACCAACCCACCGCCCAGAACCCGGTCAAATTCCGCCATCCCCGACGAGGCGCGCGGCGGTGGTGCCTCTTCATCGGACAGGGAGGACAAGACAATCTTGCGCCCGCGCGCCGCGCCAAGCGATTTGGACGAGGGCCCTGACGTCAGCGGCGCTTCTTCGACAATGGTGTTCCACCCGCCACAGCCATCACAGCGCCCGGCCCATTTTTTGTGAACCGCGCCGCATGCATTACAGGTGAAAGAAGACTGGGATTTTGCCATGCGCCCTTGTGCCTTAGCTGTGCCGCCCCCGCAACCTTTCAGTCGCGATCGAAATGCCAAGCGAGGCAAGGGTACAGGCGGTGAAAAGGTAAAGCCCCCAAGCGGTTTCCAACCGCCCGATGCCGACGCCCTTGGCCAAAACGATATAAAGCGCGATCAAGAAGATATCGGCCATCGCCAGACGCCCCAGCATATGCAAAATTCCCAAGATGCGCGGTGAGGCAAGGCGAAACTGCACCAACGCCAAGCCGATTGTCTTAAGATAGGGCGCAAAGATCGCCAAAAACGTGACCAGCAGTGCCAGCACCACATCCTTTTGCCAAAGCGCTTGCAGGCCGGTCACGACCGACACGCTGTCCAGATCGAAGAAGGGCAACAGCCCTGCGCGCAACAGGGGCGCAAACCACGAGATGGGAAACAAGATCAAAAGCACCAGATTGGCCGCGCGCAGCAGCCCATCCTTGGCAAAAAGCCGCAACATTCAGCGCAAACCTCGTCTGCGGCCCAAGTCGCGGCCAAGTGCTATTACCAAAAAGATCCACACCCAAAACGCGATCCACGAAAGGCTGACGGCAATCACCTGCAAGGTTCCAAAATCCATGTCTCCGTTGCTGATGGATTTGGCCGTACTGAACATCACGAATACATTGAACAAGAAAACCACCGCGGCTACCGCCATCGCAATCAAGAACCGGTTGCCGTTAAGCTTGCGCCGGCGGGCGCGTTTGAACGACCGCGCGAAGAGGCGCAGCGTCAGGAATGGCGGAATGCAAAGAGCAGCGCCGAAGATCAGAATTGAAAGGGCAGTGCCTTTAAGAACCATGTCTGAAATTGATCTCGGTTGGACGGGCTGTGTCAGGGTAAGGCGCTTGGGTGGAGCTGTCAAACCTCAAGCATAGCGAAATATTCACCGCACACTTTCAATCGGGCCATGCGCATGGCCATTAATGAACTGCTGGACGTAAGGATCTGATGTTGCGTCCATTTCACTGACCGGTCCGGTCCAGCGAATACTGCCATCATGCAACATCGCCACCTTGTCGGCAATCGCGCGGACCGAGGTCATGTCATGGGTGATGGTCATGGCCGTCGCACCCATCTCGGTGACGATCTCGCGGATCAACTCATTGATGACGCCTGCCATGATCGGATCAAGCCCGGTCGTGGGTTCGTCAAAGAAAATGATCTCAGGTTCCGCTGCAATGGCGCGGGCCAGCCCGACACGCTTTTGCATACCGCCCGACAATTCGGCCGGAAAAAGGTCGGCGACATCGGGTTTCAGCCCGACGCGGCGCAGCTTTTCAATGGCAATCTCGCGCGCCTCGGCCTTGGATTTGTCGTTCTTGCCGCGCATCAGACGAAAGGCGACATTTTGCCAAACCGACATGCTGTCGAACAAGGCACCGCCCTGAAACAACATCCCGAAACGGTCCAAAAACGCCTCGCGCCC
>JBATTI010000162.1:0-43386 GCA_049670445.1 Albidovulum sp.
AAAATCATTCTTTCCAACCCGCCCAACGGCGGTTCCGGGCGCATGAATGGCGGGCAACAGGGCGGGGTCGATGATCTTGGCCACCCAATCCGGCCAGGCCCCGGCCACCGGATCATACCCGGTTTTCTGCGCGTTGTTTTCATCGCTGAGCCACAGCCCGCTGAATTGCCCGGCAATCCAGTCGGCCTGATGAATCACCCGTGCCGGGCCAAGGCCGGTGAACTGCACCGCGCGGGCAAGACCGCTGGTGGCACCCCGCGCCGCCGTGGTCTGGGGCGAAACCGCAGCGATCCGGGCAAGCAGACCGGCATCGGTGCACACATCATTATACATCAGGCCATCTGCCAGCGGTCGCCCATCGCCATCGATTGGCAGCATCGTTCCCGACGTGCCATCCACCGCCAAGGCCACCACATCACCGGGCCTAACGCCTGACAGCGCCCGGCGCAAAGCCGTCTTGACCGCGGCCCACCAGACCGCCGGGGCGCGGTGGTTGGCACCGTGATCGGCCATGGCGGATTTTGCCTCGCTCACGACCCGGCCCTGCGCGTCCATCACCAGCGCCCGCGCGCCAGAGGTGCCAAGATCGATCCCGAGGAAAAGGTCAGGCATTCAGTGCCAACCGGTATTTCTCGGCGTCCCAGTTCAGCAACTCGCCGTTTTGTTCCAAGGCCAAATAGCGCAGCGTTGCACCCTCCGGGACCCGCATCAACACATCGCCCAGACATTGCGACAAGGCCCATGTGCCAGCCGATGCACCGGCAGAGGCACTGGCGCGCAGCAATGCCCCCTTGCCGGGGATCAGCACCATCGGCGGGCCGTCGCCCTCGGGCGGCGTATCGGCGGCCAGCGCCCCGACACCGCAAAAGATCACATGATCGGGATAAAGGCTGCCACCGGTCGCCATCGCCAGGCGTTTCGGATCAAGGGCAAGATGCGACAGCGCGGGGGGCGCTGCGACCCAGCCGTGGGGCACTGCGCCAAGATCAGCGGCCCGCAAAGGCACCGGATCGACGCGCAGCGCCGCCACGACACGGGCCAACAGATCGTCAGCCGCGCCCACTGTTTCGGCGGCAACGATGACGCCGTGATTGGCCAGCACAATCACGTTGCGGCCGGTTTCCACCAGACCGCGCACCTTTGCGGCCAGATTGGCGCCGGGCTTGACGTAAGGCACATGGCCCCAGTCAAAACCATCCAGTTTGGCACCGATGGCCGCGACAGGGTCGGCCTGCACCGCATGGGAAAGCGTGTGGATGCAATGGGCATGCAGCACCACGCGCTGTGGAAAGACCGCATGCAGCGACGTTTCAATCGAGGGGCGCAGACCATCGCGCATCAGCGCAAATTCTTGCGGCTGATCTGCACGCGCCTCGCCGCGCGCCAGACTGGCCCGCATCGCAGGCAGGTCACATGCAACGAAAATATCCTTGTCCAAAGCCTCGGCCAGCAAGGTGCCAGAGGCTTTGATCCACATGACATCGCCGTCCTTGACAGAGGTGTTTCCCCCCGCCGCCTGTATCAGCATCGGATCGGCCCCGATCCGGGCTGACAGGGCCGCAAGGTCTTTCAGATCCTGCGGGCGGGTCATGCCGATTTCGCCAAAGCGCCATCAAACCACGCCGTGAACTTCGCAATTTCAGTCGGGGACATATGCAGGTTCTCCTTTGTTCGACGGTAAAGAACATCCTCTGGCGTCATCGCCCATTCATGCGCGCAAAGATAACGCACCTCTGCCTCGAAAAGGCGCTGACCGAAGCGTTGCCCAAGATCCGCCACCGAGGCCGCCTTGCCGATGATATCTCGCATCCGGGTGCCGTAAAGCCTGCCCCAATGGGCCGCCAGATCATCCGGCAACCACGGATATTCGGCCTCTATCGCCGGCAGAAAACCTGCGTAATCCGCCCCTTCGATATCGCCGCCCGGCAAGGCGGCTTTGGCCGTCCAGTCTGGCCCCATTTGCGGAAAACAGCCGCCAAGCTTGCGCAAGGCATGTTCGGCAAGCTTGCGGTAGGTGGTAATCTTGCCGCCAAAGACATTCAAAAGCGGCGCCCCCCCGCCCGAGGTTTCCAGATCAAAGACGTAGTCGCGCGTCACCGCCGAAGGATTGCCCGCCCCGTCATCATAAAGCGGTCGCACCCCCGAGAAACTTTGGATCACATCGTCGTGGCGCAATGTCTGTTTGAAATAGCGGTTCACGGCCGCCAGCAGATAGTCAATCTCCGCCGCATCCACAGCGACATCCTCGGGGGCACCTTCATAGGCAATATCCGTGGTGCCGATCAGCGCCTTGTCGCCCTCATAAGGGTTGATGAAGATCACCCGTTTGTCATGGTTTTGCACCAGATAGGCCTGCGGGCCATCCCAGAATTTCGGCGTAATGATATGCGAACCCTTGACCAGCCTTACATTGCGCGCGCTGTTGGTGCCGGTGACCCGCCCGATGATATCGGTGACCCAGGGCCCCGCCGCATTGACCAGGGCGCGCGCCTTGAAGTGCTGATCCCCCGATGGGCCTTGCACCAGAATCTCCCAAAGATCGCCGTTGCGGCGCGCATTCGCACAGGTGGCGCGGGTCAGCACTTGCGCGCCCTTCTCGGCGGCATCCACTGCGTTCAGAACCACAAGCCGGCTGTCATCGACCCAGCAATCGGAATATTCAAACCCTTTGACGTAGCTGTCGCGAAGCGGCGCACCCTCTGGGGCACGGCGCAGGTTCAGCATGCGTGTGCCGGGCAATTTCTGACGCCCGCCAAGCGTGTCATATAAAAACAAGCCCAGCCGGATCAGCCATGCAGGCCGGTCCATCGGCGAATGGGGCAGCACGAAGCGCATCGGCCAGATGATATGCGGGGCCGCGTTCAGCAGCACTTCGCGCTCTATCAGCGCCTCGCGCACCAATCTGAATTCGTAATATTCCAGATAGCGCAGACCGCCATGCACCAACTTGCCCGAGCGTGACGAGGTGCCTTGCGCCAGATCGTCCTTTTCGCACAGCACCACGCTCAGCCCGCGCCCGGCCGCATCGCGCGCGATACCGGCACCGTTGATGCCGCCTCCGATCACGAAAAGATCGACCGGCTGTGTCATCCCGCATCATCCCCGGACTGCACCCCGTAGCTTGCAAACCCCCGCGCGGTTTCGGCAATCTCGTCGTCACTCAGCACCTTGGCGCCGCCAATGGCAAGTGCATGGACATATTGATGGGCCAGCGCCTCCAGCTCTTCTGCAAGCCATACGGCACGGGTCAGATCGGCACCCACCACGACCATGCCGTGATTGGCCATCAGGCAGCCATTGCGCCCCTCCATCCCCTTCAGGACATGCACCGACAGTTCCGCCGTGCCGTAGCGGGCATAGTCGCACACCCGCACATCCGGCCCGCCAAAGGCCGCGATCATGTAATGGATCGCCGGGATCGGTCGATGCGCATTGGCAAGGATGGTCGAATAGGGCGCATGGGTATGGACGACCGCACCGACATCGGGGCGGGATCGCAAGATATCGCGGTGAAACCGCCATTCGGTCGAGGGCCGCTTTGGCCCCTCCCAAGCGCCGGTGTCTGACGCCAGCGGCATACGCGCGATCATCTCGGGCCGGATCACATCATAGCTTACCGCCGAGGGCGTGATCAGCATATCCTCCCCGTCCCGCACCGAGATATTGCCCGATGACCCCCGGTTCAGCCCGTCCGCCTCAAGCTTTTTGCATGCGGCAATGATTTCGTTGCAATGTTTCATAGGATCAACAGGGGTTGCGCGGGGGTTCGCCCGCTATGTAACGGCGCACCTCTTCGGCGGCCTGTTCGGCGGCGAAGGTTACGGTGCGCACGGAAGCCCCGGCGATATGCGGGGTCAGGGTGACATTGGGCAATTGCAAAAGCGGCCAGTCAGGCGGCACCGGTTCCACCCCGAAGGTTTCCATCATCGCACTTCCGATCTCGCCGTCCACCAACGCCTGATAAAGGTCGTCATAATTGCACATCGGACCGCGGGCGGTGTTCACGAACAATGCGTCCTTCTTCATCTTTCGAAACGCCTCGGCATTCATCATCTGCCGGGTCTCATCGGTTACGCGGGCATGAAGCGTCACGACATCCGCATCCGCCAGCAGCCGGTCAAGGGCCACTTGCTCCACCCCGGCTTGCAGATCCTCGGGGGAAAGCTGCACGTAAGGATCGCAGACCAGCACTTTGCTTCCGAAGGCCCGCAGCAATTTCACCACCTTGGTGCCGATATTGCCGTATCCGATCACCCCCACGGTCATCTCGTTCAACTCGCGCCCCGTCACATCGGCACGGTAAAGATCGCCGCGCCAGTTGCCCGCGCGCAAATGCTCGTGGCCTTCGCGGATCTTGCGGGTCTCGGCCAGAATCGCCCCCAGCGTGAATTCCGCCACCGCGGTAGAGTTGCGCCCCGGCGTGTTCACCACCGTCACCCCATGATCCTTTGCGGCTTGCATATCCACATTGACCGGCCCGCCGCGCGACACGGCCACCAGTTTCAGGTTCGGCAAACGCTCAAAGACGCCGCGTGACAGCGGCGCCAGTTGGGTTACCAGAATTTCGGCGTCACCGACAAACCCCACCACATCATCCGCCGTGCCAAAATATTCCTTCAGCCCCTCCATGCCCGCCACCGCATAGCCATGCTCCATCGGTTCATCCGGCCAGTTGTCCTTGCGGCTGCGCAAGACCACGCTGTCACCGCAGGCGGCCTCAAGCGCGCTGGCAAAGATCTCTGGCAGCATGAAAAGATCGCCAATGATGGCAACGGATTTAGGCATTCTTTGTCTCCTGAACTGCCGCCAGTGTCGCCCAAACCGGCGCGGCGGCCTGACGGATGGCCTGATAGGCGGGAAAAACGCGCTGGTACAGGGCCGAAAGGTCCGGGTCCGGGGGTTTTGCCGGGCCAAGCAATGGCCGCACCCAATCGTTGACACAAGCATCCATGTCCGGGTAAGCGCCGATGGCCAAAGCCGCGATCATCGCCGCCCCCGCCGCCCCCGCCTCATCGCGCATCGCCGGGCGCACCGAGGCCCCCAGAACCGCCGCCAAAATGGCACGCACCCCATCCGATCGCGCCGCACCGCCGGTGACGCGCACCTCTGCCGGGACCGGCCCCATGGCGGCGTAACAATCGCGCGCGGCATATCCAAGCCCTTCGACCACCCCGCGCATCAGATCGGGAAAGCGGTGCTGCGATGCGATCCCGGCAAAGCCTGCGCGCGCATTGGTGTCCACGAAGGGCCCGCGCTCTCCGGCTTCGGAAATATAGGGGTGGTAGATGACCGAGGCGGGGCTGGTCTGCGCCAGCCACTCATCAATCCGCTCGACCATGCCCGCGCGGCTGGCCTGCCCCCCCATCTCGGCAATCAGATCGGCCCCGACATTCAAAAGCCAGTCGATGTTCAATGTAGACGCCATATTGGTCTGGATCTGCGCCACCATCCCCGGCACCGGCAAGACCATGACATATCCCGATGGCACCGCGCCAAGTGTCACCTCTGCCGCCGGGGTCGCGCGCATATGCATGCCGGTTGATCCAAGAATAGTGCACCCGGCCTCGGCCCCGCGCGTGTAGATCCCGGCCCCCATCGCCGTGCAAACCACATCGACATAGGCCAGCGACACCGGCGTGCCCGCCAAAAGCCCGGTCTGTGACGCGGCCATCGCGGTCAGCCCATGGGTGTGCTGGGCGCCGTCGATGATTTCGGGCAAAAGCCCGCGCCTGTGCGACAAGCCAAGGCTGGCGATGACCTCATCACTATAGCGGCGCGAAAGGTAGCTTCCGAAGGTAAAATTGGCCTCCGAAGGGTCAGTGGCGCGAATGCCCGTAAGGTTCAGGTAAAGCCAGTCCTTGCAATGCAGGGCAACTTCTGCCCGGTCCAGAAGCGCCGGCGTCGTGGTGTCCATATGCGCCAGCTGCACCCCCATCTGGCAGGCATTAAGCCCGGTGCCGGTGCTGTCAAACCGCGCCCGGCTTTCCGCATCGCGCAGCCGCACGGCCGTTGCCGCACTGCGTGCATCGAGCCAGATCCACCCATCCGTCACCGGCCGGTTGCCCGCGCCGACAAGCCAGGTCCCATCGCCCTGCCCCGTCACCGCCAGGGCCAAGGTGCGTTCGGCCAGATCGGGCACAAGAGCGGCCAGATCCCGCAAGGTCTGCGCGCAATCGGCCCAGGTATCATCTTGCGACTGAAACGCCGCACCATCGGGGCCGGTGGCATAGCGGTTGGGAACCGAGGCAATCGCGATCTGCTCTCCTCCCGGCGTGAAGGCAACCGATTTGATGACGGAGGTGCCCGCATCGATCCCGATCAAGATATCACGCCCGCCCCTTGTCATACCGCTTGCACCCCGTGGCTGATGGCCATTCCGGTTTCAATGTCGAAGACATGCAGGTCTTCGGGGGCAAGCCGCACCTTGATGGCTGCGCCGACGCTGACATCTGCGCGGTCATGTTCCACCAAAACGATGGTGCCCCCGGCGAAACGGGCCGCGATATGCGATTGATCCCCCAGCCATTGATTGGCCAGAACCTGCGCCGGGGCACCGTCATCGCGGCGGTGCACCGCATAGGGGCGCACGCCCAGCATGATCTCGGGGCGCGCCACAAGGGCTGCGCGCACCGCAGGCGCAAAGGCATCGCTGGCATAGCGCAGCTCCAACCCGTCGCCCAGATCAAGCGTCAGTGTATCGCCCATCTCGCGGGCGCGGGCCGCAAAGACATTCATCGGCGGCTCGCCCACGAAAGTGCCGGTGAAAAGATTGGCCGGGGCTTCCTTGATCTCTTGGGGCGTTGCATATTGCTGCAACACACCGCCCTCCATGACCGCAATCCGGTCTGCAAGCGCATTCGCCTCGGTCTGATCATGGGTCACAAGGATCGCGGTCAATCCACGCTCCTTGATGTAATGCTTGATCCGCCCGCGCAAAAGCGTGCGCAACTGCGGTTCCAACTGGCCCATGGGTTCATCCAGCAAATGCAGATCCGCATCCCGGATCAAGGCCCGCGCCAAAGACGCCCGTTGCTGCTGCCCGCCCGAGACAGAGGTCGGATAGCGCCCCAGAATATCGGTGATCTCCAGCATCTCGGTGACTTCCCTGACGCGGGCCTCGACCTCGGCATTCGGCAGTTTTGCGGCTTTGAGCGCAAAGGCAATGTTTTCGCCAACCGTCACCGTCGGGTAAAGCGAATAGCCTTCAAATGCCATGGCCACGTTGCGGCGCACCGGGGGCAGGTCCTGAACTTCGCGCCCCAGCAATTCGATGGTGCCGCGGCTTGCCTCTTCAAAGCCCGCGATCATGCGCAAGGTGGAGGTTTTGCCGCATCCCGAAGACCCCAGCAAAGCGATGATCTCGCCCTTCATCACATCCATGCTGATCTTTTGAACCGCATGAACGCCCTTGTCGATCTGCCCGTAAAACTTGTCCACGGCCGTGAGCCTGAGTTGCACGCTCATCATGCCGCTCCTTGCGATTGCGCGCCCGCCGCCGGGGCGATGCGGCTTTTGGTTGCACGGTCAAACAGATGAATATGGCTCGCATCAATGGCAATAAATCCGGTGCCGCTGCTGGGCCCCGGCGCGCCTGCCGGGCGCGACACCATGACTTCGCGCTGGTTTTCGGTCAGCGCCAGCGTCACGGTCTTTTCGTTCAGCGGCGTCTCTGTCTCGATCGTCAAAGGGATAGCACCTTTGGTGCCTTCTTCGACAAAGCGGATCGCCTCGGGCCGGATACCGATTATGCAGTCCTGGCCAATGGCGCCGCCGTAGCCCGCATCAATCGGGATCGGCACCCCCGACAAAGGCACCACCACGCCCCCGCCCACAGCTTCGGGGCGCACCTCCAGCAGGTTGATCACCGGATCCCCGAAAAGCCGGGCGATCTCTATATTGGCAGGCGTCAGATATATGTCCTGCGGCGTCCCGATCTGCTGGATGCCGTGGTTGTTCATCACCGCGATCCGGTCGCCCAGCGCCATCGCTTCCTTGTAATCTTGCGTCACATAGATCACCGTCGCGTTCTGATCTTTCAGCAGGCGCGGCAATTCCAGCCGCATCTCGAAGCGCAGCTTGGCATCGACGTTGCGCAACGGATCATCCAACAGCAGAATTTCAGGCTCGCCCGCAAGCGCACGGGCAAGGGCGGTTCGCTGCTTTTGGCCGTTCGACAGTTCTTTTGGCTTGTGATGCAAGACATGCTCGATCTTAAGCATGCGGGCGATCTTGCCGACCTTTTCGACGATACCGCTGGCGCTTGTGTTACGCGCGGTCAGCGGTGCTGCGATGTTATCTGACGCATCCATATGCGGAAAAAGCGCGAAATTCTGAAACGCCATACCGATGCCGCGATCTTCCGGCTCGATACCATCCATGTCTTGACCATTGATTGTTATTTGGCCCTTGTCCGGCTCGATCACGCCGGTGATCAGCCGCAACAAAACCGTCTTGCCCGCACCCGACGGGCCAAACAAGACCAGCGTCTCGCCGGTATCCACCGACAGGCTCACCCCATTCAGGACCACATCATTCTTGAACGCCTTGACGATGTCGGTAAGAACCAAACTCATGATTTATCCTTTCACCGCACCAAGGCTCAGGCCTTCAACAAGATAGCGTTGGGCGTAAAGAGCCAGCGCAAAGGTCGGCGCGATCGACAGGATGATCCCCGCCGCGATCTGCCCGTATTGCACCCCCGATGCGGTGATGAATGCCAGCGCCCCCACCGTGACCGGCTGCTTGTCGGCCGAGGCCAGCACCAGCGCGAAGATAAAGTTGTTCCAGGCGAAGATGAAGGCCAGCAACGCCGCCGCCGCGATCCCCGGTGCCGCCAGCGGCAGGGCTATCTTGCGGAACGTCGTCCACCAGCGGTGACCTGCAATGCGGTAGGCATATTCGATATCCGCCGGAATATCCTCAAAATACCCCCGCACGATCCACAAGATCAGCGGCAGCACAATCAACTGATAGACCCAGATCAAACCGCCATAGGTATTGGCCAGCCCAAGCTGCTGGAAATAAATCGTCAGCGGCAAAAGCACCAGCAAGGGCGGCGCAAAGCGAAACGACAAAAGCGTGAAGGCAATATCCTCGGAGCCGCGAAATTTGAGGCGGGCAAAGGCATAGGCCGCTGGCACCCCCAAAAGCAGCCCCAGCGCCACCGAGGTGGTGGACAAGAACAGCGAATTGAAAAGGTTGCCCATGAACTTGATCTCTAGCGAACTGGTCACCGTCTCCAACTGGCCGGTGATCAGGCCCCGGTAGTTTTGCAATGTCGGCTCGAAAAAGATCGATGGCGGCACCCGAAGGATCGTCTCATTGGTCTGAAAAGACATCAACACGATCCAAAAGATCGGAAACATGAAGAAAAGGATCACAAGCGTGATGGCGATACCGCGCAAGATACGCTCCAGCGATGATGCTTTGTGCATGGCGCCCTCCCCCTTTACATTTCGCCGCGCTGGTTTTCACGCAGGCGCAGCCAGTTTTTGATAAAGATATTCGACAGGAAATAGGTGATCGCCCAAAGGATCATCATCAGCGCCGCCGAACGGCCGACATTCGTCGATTGGAAGAAGTTCAGATAGGCCTCGACCTGAAACACCGTCAGCGCATCACCCGGCCCGCCCTGGGTCATGGCATAGATGATGTCGAATTGCTGAATGCTCTCGATGACCCGAAACAACACGGCGGTCAGCAAAAACGGCGTCAACATCGGCAAGGTGATCCGGCGAAAGACAAAGAGCCGCGGCACACCGTCCAGCGCAGCGGCCTCGAACGGTTGTTGTGGCAAGGACCGCAGCCCCGCCAGCAGCAAGATCATGATGAAGGGCGTGTAAACCCAGACATCCACGATCACCACCGTCAACATCGCCGTCTTCGGATCCGAGGCCCAGTTGAAATTCTCAAACCCCAGCAAGGTGGCGAAATAGGACAAGATCCCAAAACCCGGATTGGTCATCAGCTTCCACATCAAGGCGGCCAGCGCCGGTGCGGTCATCAGCGGCATCAGCAGCATGATCGACACGAAGTTGTTGAACCGCGACCGCTTTTGCAGCAAAAGTGCGATGCCAAGGCCCAGCAAAAGTTCGATCGTGACCGTCGCGAACGCATAGGTCATCGACACTTTGAGCGTGTTCCAAAAGGACGCGTCGGTCATGAAATTCAGGTAGTTTTCGCCCCAGTTGTACTTACGCGCCCAAGGCTGCGACAGCCGGAAGCGTTGCAAGGAATAGGCAACGGCGGTGACAAAAGGGATCAGGATGCCGATACAGGTCAACAGCGCCGGAAGGCTAAGCAGATAGGGCAGCATCCTGCGGCTGACTTTGAAGCGGCGCTTTGGCAAACCGCCGTGGGTCGCATCGGACATGGACAAAACTCTCCTGATTTCCTGACACATGGTCAAGAAAGGCAAATCCCTGGGCCTATGGCAAGGCTTGTGGCAAGGCTTGTGGCAAGGATGATCTGGTGGGCCCGCCCATAGTGCAGGCGGGCCCGGTCAAGCGGTTAGCCCTTAGTGCAGGCCAGCTTCGCCAAGCTGCCGGTTCACGGACTCGGCCAGCATATCAAGCCCCTCATCGACAGGCACCTCATTGGCAACCATCTTTTGCAAGGTCTCCGCCCATTCTGTTGTCAGATCAAAGAACAACGGTTGCGGGGTGAACTTGATCGACGCGCCCGGCGCCGAGGCGTCGTGCATCTCGACATAGCCGGGATAGGAGGCCGACAGCTTGTTGCGGAACATCTCATCCGCCCAAACCGACGAACGCGCGGGGTTCACAAGGTCCATGTCGCGGGCGCCGAACAGATCATGCTCGGGGCCGGTGACCCATTGCAAGAAGTACCAGGCCGCGTCCTTGTTGGCCGAGAACTTTGACATGGCCATCGACCAGATCCAGATATTCGGCGTAGGTGCTGCGGCCGCAGGGTTGGCCGCAAACCCGGCAAAGGCAAGGTTACCGGCCTCGGCATTGTCGCCGCCGTTCATGAAATAGCCAAGGATGTCGGCGTCAAACATCATCGCCGACTTGCCCGCGCCCACATCGGTGCCAACCTGATACCAGGTGTGGGTTGACCAGTCCGGCGCGCCGGAATCCTGGATCATCTTGACCCATTTTGCGTGGTATTCCTTGGACACAGCCGTGTTCATCGCCGCCGACAACATGCCATCGGCCCCCACCGTCAGATCAACCTCGCCAAAGTTGGAGTAGCCCGACAAGAACCCCGGGTGGATCGTCGCCCAGCTGCGCGAGCCACGCACACCGATGCCGTAGCCCCCTGCCATAACCGCCTTGGCCGCCGCTGCGGTATCAAGCAATTCATCGATGTTGGTCGGCACCGACAGACCGTTCGCATCAAAGATACGCTTGTTGTAGGACAGGTTGTTCTGCTCGTAGGCCAGCGGGATACACCACTGCTTGGCATCATCCGACCCGATTGCAGCACCGGGCACACCGCTCCAGGCGCAAGACTTGCGCACGCCTTCCAGCACGTCATCCCATGCGTAATCCGGGTTGGTCTTGGTGTCGTCCATGATCCAGTCATTCAGATCCTCGACCCAGCCCGCGGGGCCATAGGTCCAGGTCATGTAAGCGCCGGTCATGAAGGCGTCATATTCGCTTGATCCGGATGACAGGGCCGCCGTCACCTTGTCAAAATACACGTCTTCCGGGAAGACATCATATTGTACGTCCATGCCGGTCAGCGCCTTGAAGTTTTCAAGGTTTGCAATCATCGCATCGGTATAGGGATGCTGGTTCAGCAGCAGGCGCACGGTTGTGCCTTCGTGCTTTTTCCAGTCAAAGCCGTTTTGCGCCAGCGCCCGCGTGGCCGAGGCATTCACCAAGACCGCCGCCGCCGAGGTGCTCAGGCCAAGCGCGCCCAGCCCCTTGAACAACTCGCGGCGGCTTACTTTTCCCGCCGTGTAGCTATCAATCAGCCTGTTTTCCTTATCATACATTCAAGTATCCTCCCATAATGTCCTGTCTGGACTATTGGTTTAACAGCGCGATTGCCGTGCGCTCATCGGTGATGAGGCCGCTAAGACAGCCATTCATCAAAACAGATCGGATCGCGCCGACCTTCTCGCTGCCGCCCGCGATGGCGACGATCTTGTTGCCGCCAAGCTGATCCAGCCCGACCGACAGGGTTCTTTCCGTCAATGTTGTCCGGACCTGCCGACCCGTCGCGTCAAAGAAATGCCCCAGCAATTCGCCGACACCCCCCTTGGCAATGACATCCTTTATTTCGTCCATCTCGATCATGCCCGACGACACCAGCGACGCATCGGGCTCTGTCGTGCCGATACTGACCACCTTCAGCCTTGCATTCGCCGCCATCTCGAACACCTTGGATACGCCGCGCTGGTTCAGCAGCACCTCGCGGTCTTCGACGGTATTGGCGAAAAACGGCACCGGCATCACATAGGCCGTGGCCCCGGTCTTTTCCGTCAGCCGGGCCATCACGTCATGCGGCGTGGCCGAGTAATTCCGCGTGAGCCCCCCCAGGAGAGAGACGAATTTCGCGGTGCTGCAATCGGACCGGCTCATCTGCGCAACGGATGCCGCCAAAGTGCGGCCGTGACCGATCCCGATACAGTCATGATCGCCGTTTTCGATCTCGCGCTTCAGGAAGGATGCCCCGGCGACGGACAGGGTCCGCAACGGCAGCCCCTCTTCCCCCAAATCCGGCGCAACCTCACAGGTCTTCAATCCGAACTTCTCTGACAATGCGTTTTCCAAGGCGATACATTCAGAAATATCCCCCTCGATCGTGACCTTGACCAAGCCATCCTGCACCGCGCGCGCGATCAGGCGGTGGGCCTTGACCGACGGCACACCAAGCCTCTGTGCAACCGACGCTTGGGTCAGGCCTCCTGCATAGTGCAACCAGGCGGCACGCACGGAAAGGCTCGCCTCACTCGCCGCCTTTTCCGCCGTCAGCGCCATGCTTCCCCCACACAATGCGGGCCGGTTGCGACAGCCCCAATTGCAGTTTGATATTTTTTACATTGTATGTAAAATTTTGCACGAAGGGCGGCATGTGTCAACACAATCATACGCCGCAGCGCAGAAAGCGTCGGCCCAAGAGACGTGTTTTCTCGGTTTGCGTGGGATTGCCAATCTGGCAGTTCATTGGCGAATGAAACAATTGCAAAAACGGCAAAAGCCGAAGCACGCCCCTAAGGACATCTGTCGCGCGGAACTATTTCTCGGGTCGACGAGGATCGTTCAAAACCCTGTTGAATCAACCTTTTTTGCAAGGCACCGCAGGTGTTTCTCGTTTCAACTCGGAATGATCGACAAAAATTATCGCCGCAAAGAACACCCTGCCATAGACGGCAGATCTTTCTGAGCGATCGCCGGATACCCAGCAGTGCAAATTGATGATCGCCCGGATGGGCGACTGGTGAGCGCATGACCGGATACTTGTCCCGAGGTTCCTGTTCGGCAACCTAACTTCGAAATTGTCCCGTCAACAATAGGCGCTTCGATCTCATTACGAAGCGAACTGTCACGACGCTTTTGGTTGACAGAAGAAGGGCTTAGCGTGCCCTCAGATCTTCCGGCAGCAAAGTTTCCGGGATGTTCTGAAAGCAAACCGGCCGGAGAAAGCGGCGGATTGACAAGGTTCCGACGGACGTCGCGCCGAAATTGGTTGAGGCAGGATAGGGCCCGCCATGCACCATCGAGTTGCACACTTCGACACCCGTAGGAAATCCGTTGGCCAGAACACGCCCGGCCTTGCGTTCGAGAATGGGCAAGAATGGAGCCGCATCACCGTAGTCTTCTGCGTCCATATGCAAGGTGCAGGTCAACTGACCTTGCAAGGCAAGGGCAACTTGGCGCATTTCGGCAAGGGATTGCGCGGTAACGATCATGCCAAGGGGGCCAAAGACCTCTTCCTCAAGAACCGTATTGGCCAGCCAGTTCGCTGCAGTTGTTTCATAAAGATATGGCGTGGCATTGCGCAGATCGCAGGTTGAGGTCAGAATTTCGCGCACGCCGCTTGTGGCTGCAATCCGCTTTTGCCCGTCACGGTAGGCCGAAGCAATCCCATCGGTCAGCATGGTCTGGCCTGTGACGCCTGACAAAGCAGCCGCTGTCACATCGGCAAATCGCCGGGCATTTTCGCCGGCAAGAACAACGGCGATGCCCGGATTGGTACAAAACTGGCCTGCCCCCATGACCAGGGACCCCGCCCAGCCTTTGGCGATTTCCGCGCCGCGCGCGGCACAGGCGTTTGCAAATATGAACATCGGATTGACTGACCCCAATTCGCCGAAAAACGGAATCGGTTCGGGACGTGCCGCGCAAAGGTCAAACAAGGCGCGCCCACCGGTCAGCGAACCGGTGAAGCCAACTGCCTTGATCAGCGGGTGCTGCACAAGCGCGGTGCCGACATCCCGCTTGCCGCCTTGTATCAAGCTGAAGACACCGGGGTGCAGCTTGCAAACCTGAATTGCGGCATGGATTGCTTCTGCAACGATTTCGCTGGTGCCCGGGTGGGCGCTGTGGCCTTTCACAACAACCGGGCAACCCGCCGCAAGCGCCGCTGCGGTGTCTCCGCCAGCGGTTGAAAACGCCAAAGGGAAATTCGATGCGCCGAACACCGCCACGGGGCCGATGGGACGCTGAATCATTTTCAAATCCGGGCGCGGCAGTGGGTGTCGATCTGGCAATGCCTCATCGTGGCTCCGGTCCAAATAGGCGCCCGAAAGGACGTGATCTGCGAACAAGCGCAATTGCCCGGTCGTGCGGCCCCGTTCTCCCATCAGGCGCATCTCGGGCAATCCGGTCTCGGCGCAACCGATCTGAGTGATCTGGGCGGCACGTGCATCAATCTCATCTGCAATCGCGTTCAAAAAGGCCGCGCGGGTCTCTCGGCTGGCATAGCCAAAACTCCAGAACGCCTCTTCGGCACTTGTCGCGGCCGCTTCAACGTCGCTTAGGCGGCCGACGGAAAAGGAATGCGCGGCCCCGGAAGCCGGAGATGAAGCGAATGTCTCTTCCCCTTCAACCCAGGTGCCGGCGATCAGGTGTTTTCCATGGGGGTGAAACAATTTCGGGCCTCCTTATTAGCGCTCAGCCGTCGTGACTGCAATTTGTGGATATTGTATCCCAAATGCAAGCGGACACAAGGCCAGTTCACGCAAATGCGCGCTTGCTTGCGCAAATTCGCTCAGGCCTCGGTGGCGACGCGGTTCTCAGCGACAAGTCGCAAAAGCTGATCCCTTGTACGGCTGATATGATCGGACAAAGCCAAACATCCGCCTTCGATGTCGCGGGCCTGCGCCAGCTTCAACAGATCGCGGTGCTCTTTTTTGGCCGGTTCGCGCTGCTTCATGACACTCAGATGCATGCGCACATACCGATCCGAATGCAGGCTGATGCCCTGCAGTAATTCGTTGGTCCGTTTGCGATCGGCTGCGGAATATAGGGCCGCATGATATTTGAAGTTCAAAGCACCCCACTTGCCAACATCGTCGGCATCGTATGACCCTTCCATTTCTTCCAAAATAGCCTCGCAGTGGGAAAAGTCCGTCGAGGTCATTGCCGGAATGGCCCTGCGGAACAGATCGACCTCAATCAGAATGCGAAGGTCAAAAATCTCACCTATTTCGCGCAAGGAATGCTTGGTCACGGACGCGCGTCGATTGGTGGCCAATTGCACCAGACCTTCTGAATCCAGCCGCTTCAGCGCCTCGCGGATCGGCATGCGCGAAACATCATATTCCTGCGCCAATGCCTCTTGCCGGATGGTTTCACCCTCTGCCAATTCGCCGCTGAGAATACGCTCGCGAATGTCGTCTGCAATGACATCGGGCAGACTGCTTCTTTCGATTGCGCGTTTGATTTTCATTTGGGCACTCGATCATATTGTATTTCGGATACAATAGCGCTTCAGGCCGGTTTTTCAACCTGAAACCAAGAATGGTCGGGCATGACAGACTGAAGGAAAGGCAATCTGTATATCGTATCCAGAAATATTGTGGCGCGCGGCGGAATGGGCGCCGCCGTGCAGGTTGGCCTGTGGGCCTTTCTTGTGATTACGCGCCCCAGGTATCGCTAAGCCGGTAACCACCGGGCCAGGGGTCATCGGGGTCCAGCATGTGTTGATGCGTACCGGTGATCCAGGCGCGGCCGCTGATTTCGGGCACAATGGCCGGGCGGTCCCCCACCTGAACCTCAGCCGCAATGCGCCCGGTAAAGCGTGACCCGATGATCGAGATCGCTTCAAATGTCTGCCCGATCTGCATCTGCCCTTTGGCCGCCATCAGCGCCATGCGGGCCGATACGGCCGTGCCCGTTGGCGAACGGTCAACCTTTCCCGGCTGGATCGCCACGGCAGACCGGCCTGACAGGCCGGTCTCTGTCTTACTCAGAGGTCCGCAGAAGGCACAAAAGGATATGTGGTTCCAATCGGGGTTTTCGGGATGGATAAAGCCAAGCTGTTCGGTGGCTGCGTGGGCGATGGCCATGCCCTTGCGCGCGATATCCTTGGCTTCACTCTCGACAATCTCGAACCCAAGGGTTGCGGCGTCCACCACCACGAAACTGTCGCCGCCATAGGCCGTATCCACCGTCAGCGTCCCGATGCCGGGAACCTCTAGCGGCACGGCAATCTTTCCGGCAAAACTTGGAAGGTTTTGCACAAAAATCCGCTCGGCTTTACCATTGCGGCAGGTTGCGCGAACCCGAACAAGCCCGCCGGGTGCTTCCAGCGTCAGGCGGGTTTCCGGCTCGGTCATGGGAATAATACCACTGTCCAGCAGCACCGTTGCCACACAGATCGAGTTTGAGCCGGACATCGGTGGATCAAATTCCGGCTCCATGATGATAAAGCCCATATCCGCTTCCGGATGTTTTGGCGGCACCAGCAGATTGACGTGTCGAAACACGCCGCCACGCGGTTCGTTCAGCACGAAATTGCGCAAGGTCTGATCCTTGGAGATGAAGGATCGTTGCTCCCACAGGGTGTTTCCCGGCGGCGGGGCAACCCCTCCGACGATCACGTCGCCCACTTCACCCTCGGCGTGGGCCGAGATGACATGAATGGTTTTGCTGCTGCGCATGATGCCCCCTTCAGGAATAGCTGGCCACGGGCGCACCCAAGGCGTCGAAGATCGGTGTGATCCCAAGCCCCGGACGATCAGAGGCTGTCATTCGCCCATTGACGCGCTTGGGTGCGCCCTTGGCGATATCGACGGTGCCGTAGCTGTTGAAATCGGTGGCCGAAAAGGTGAATTCGGCAGGGGTCGAGCGCGCCAGATGGGCGATGGTCGCGGTGGTAATATCACCACCCCAGGTGTCTTCGATGGTCATCGGGATGCCATGTGCGACGCAAAGATCACGCATCAGTTTGGCCTTGGTCAGCCCGCCCACCTTGGAGATCTTGAGGTTGATCACGTCCATTGCATCTTCGGCGATGGCGCGCACCAAGGTGTTGGGTGTGTCGATCACTTCGTCCAGCACGAAGGGCAGCGCGGTGCGGCGGCGGATCGAGACGCATTCCTCGTAGGTCAGACAGGGCTGTTCGACATAGACATCCAGCCCCGCGATGGCCCCGACGACCCGTGCGGCCTCATGGCGGGTCCAGCCGGTGTTGGCGTCCGCCACCAGCAGGTCCGAGGGTTTCAGAACGGAACGGGTTGCGTGTATGCGATCAATATCGTCATTGGCATCGCCTCCGACCTTGAGCTGGAACTTTGTATAGCCCTCAGCGGCGTAGCCTTCGATCTTTTTGGCCATGATCTCGGGCGCTTCTTGACTGATGGCGCGGTAAAGCACCACATCCTCCTGCGCGGCACCGCCCAGCAGCGTGTAAACCGGCTGGCCGGTCGCCTGACCCAAAATATCCCAGCATGCAATATCGACCGGCGCTTTGGCATAAGGATGGCCGCGCAGGGCGGCGTCCATGATGCGGTTGATCTCGCCGATGTTCAGCGGGTCCAGCCCGATCAGGTGCCGCGCCAGTTCGGCCAACCCCGCGCGCACGCCCAAAGCAAAGGATGGCAGATAGGCCGAACCAAGCGGGCAGCATTCGGCATAGCCGGTCAGGCCTTCATCGGTGGATATTTCCAAAACCGTACTGTCAAACACTTCGACGAAATTGCCGTTCGACCAGCTATAGCGTCCCTCTTTCAAGGGCAGATCAACTTGAAAGACGTTGAGTTTGGTGATTTTCATGTGTCGTCCTTTCAAAACCGAGTAACAGAATAGGCAGGCATGGGCAGCGCGGGGGCGTCACCAGACATCGTAGCGGCGATCAGTTCTGCGGTGCCTGCGGCCTGCGTCAATCCCAGATGCCCGTGGCCAAATGCATAAAAGACTTTGTTGGGCAAATGCCGCGAAGGCCCAATCACGGGCAAGCTGTCAGGCAAAGACGGCCTGAAACCCATCCAGTGCTTGCCGTTCTCGACCTTCAAGCCCGGCATAAAGCGCTTGGCTTTATTCAAAAGCATCTCAGACCGCTTGTAATTCGGCGGCAGGTTCAGCCCGCCCAGTTCCACTGCTCCACCAACCCGGACACCGCCATTAATGCGCGACACGACAAACCCATGCCCACCAAAGGTCAGATGCGTGCGCAGATCAAAGGCACCGGGCGGCAGGGTGGTGTTATAGCCGCGCTCGGTTTCCAATGGCACGGCATCGCCAATCGTATGGGCAAGCCTGTGCGACCATGCTCCGGCGGCGATCACAACCTGTTCTGCGCTGATCGGGCCATCAGATGTCTGCACTTCTGCGCCTTCCGCCCCCTGCCCCACGGCCAGCACCTCGACCAGATCGATCTGCCCGCCACGTGCGCGGAAAATACCCGCCAGATGCTTGGTCCAGGTTTTTGGATCGACAGTATTCATCCATTCCGGCGTGAACCCCGCATGGGTGAAGCGCGGGCTTAATCCCGGCTGCAGCTCGGCGAGCTGGTCAACCGAGGTCAGCAGATCAAACGCAATGCCGAAGTCGCGGCGCAGGTTCCAGCCCGCCTGACTGGCGCGAAACTCCTTTTCGCCCTCGTAAAGCTGCAGCTGGCCTTCGCGCACCATCAGATGCTCCCCATCCACATCAGTGATCTGGCGTTCAAGTGCTGCCCGGGACAAATCCATCAATTGCGCTTGCGCCTGCATCGACGCATCAAACCGGTCACGCCAGCTGGCCCGCCAGAACCGCAGCATCCATGGCGCAATTTTCAGCGCATATGAGGGGGGCACAGACAGCGGGCCCAGCGGATCAAGCAGCCATTTTGGCGCTTTTCGCATAATCCCCGGCGTCGCCAGCGGCATGATATCTGCAAAGGCAAACGCCCCGGCGCTGGCGGCCGATGCCTCAGACGCTACACCTGCCCGGTCCAGAATACGGACAGTCCGGCCACGTTTTTGTAGTTCAAGCGCGATGCTGATCCCGATGATCCCGGCACCGACGACGATGATCTCAGCCCTGTTGCTCATTTTGTACTACTTGTGGATGGGTTGAAAATGTCAGGCAGACGCAGGCTCCGGCACAGCGGAGACAAGATCAATCCCGTTTCTGAACGGATCGTTTTGACCAAAGAACAAAGTGCTTTCCGCCATGATCCATGCCTGCCCTGTTATCGTCGGCTTCACTCCGCCGCCAAATCCAGGCTGGTAGGACAGACGGTAAGGCGAACCGATGATGCTTTCTTGCACAATCTCTTCGCCGGCACGCAAAAGCCCGTCGGCTGCCAGACAGGCCAGCCGCGCCGAGCTGCCGGTGCCGCAGGGCGATCGGTCATAGGCGTCATCGGGGCACAAAACAAAGTTGCGGCTGTGCACGCCCTTCTTGGGCGAAACCTCCTGAAAGACCACGTGATCAATCGGCTGACCGGCTTCTCCGCCAATCCCCTGCGCCACAGTCGCTGCCCGGATCGCGATGCCCGCATCCGTCAACTGACGGATGTTGCGCGGCTCAACCGGGATCGGGCTGGGATCGATGATGAAAAACCAGTTGCCGCCGTAGGCCACATCTCCGGTCACCGTGCCAAGCCCGTCCACCTCGACAGACACCGCATGGTGCACACGGCGGCTTTCGATATTGGTGACGGTCACTGTGTTGGCATCATTCAGCGTGACCTCGACCACGCCCACAGGGGTTTCGATCCGGTGGGTGCCGATGCCGATCCGGCCCATATGCGCCAGTGTCACGACCAGCCCGATCGTGCCATGGCCGCACATACCCAAAACTGCATCGGCATCAAAATAGATCACCCCGGTCACGCAGCCGGGGTCCACAGGCTTTACCAGCAACGCACCCACCATCGCCGGCTGTCCGCGCGGCTCCAGCAATACCGACCGATAAAACGCCGAATGCTCCGTTGCCAGAAGGCGGGCGCGGTCGGCCAGCGGGCCCACGCCCAGATCGGGTGCGCCGTCCAGAATTACGCGCGTCGGCTCGCCGCCTGTATGGCTGTCGATTACATGCATTCAGCGATGATCCCGCCCTGTTTGGACCAATCGGCAAACCAGGCACGGAACAGGGCATATTGCTGTTCGCAGTAATTGCGCTGCGCGTCGGTCAGCATATCGGTTTCGTTGAAATGCAGGCGATATTCTTCTTCGCCGTTCAAAACCAGAAGGTATTTGTAATAAAGCACCAGATCGGTGCCTTCGTCAAAGCTGGCCAGAACGCCGAACGCCTCTTCAAGTTCAAGCGCGCGGCGGCGGGCTTCGGCGTGACCAAGGGCGGCTTTTTGCGACAGGGCTGCCAGCAGCAGTGCCGCTTTGGGCAGTGCGGTGCCGATACCGGTGATCGAACCGGTCGCGCCGCAGTTGACAAAGCCGTGGTAGACTTCGGTATCGACGCCGACCATCAGGGTCACCTGATCATCCTGGCTGGTGATATGTTCGGCCGCATAGCGCAGATCGTCCTTGCCGCCGAATTCCTTGAAGCCGATCAGGTTCTTATGCTCTGCGCGCAGTGCAAAGAAAAGATCGGCGCGGGTGGCAAAGCCATAGACCGGGCTGTTGTAGATGACCGCAGGCACATCGGGGGCGGCAGACAGGATCGCCTTGAAGTGGTTCTTTTGCGCGATGGCCGAAGACCCGCGCGACAGCACCCGCGGGATGACCATCAGCCCCGCAGCACCAACCTTTTGCGCATGAGCGGCAAGGGCCACGGCCGATTTCGTGTTGATGGCCCCGGTGCCCACGACGACCGGCAGGCCAGCTTTGACCAGCAGGGCCACGCCTTCCATACGCTCATCGTCGGTCAAAAGCGGCCAATCCCCCATCGATCCGCAATAGACCAACGCCGACATGCCCGCCGCGATCATTTCTTTGCCTTTTCTCACCAAAGCGTCGAAATCGGGGGTGCGGTCGGGCTTGCAGGGCGTCATCAGGGCCGGCATCGTGCCGAAAAAAACGTTGGTGGTCATCGGAAACTCCATTCATTCGTATTGTTCTTCAGGCAGTCTTGGCACTTGTGCACAAACGGCCGGGGGCAAGGTCACCGCACTTTCGACAGAAATTTGCGGGTATGTTCGGATTGGGCATCGCCAAAGATCTGCGTGGGCGGGCCGATTTCTTCCATTACACCTTCGTGGAAATAGGCCACCCGGTCTGACACATCGCGCGCAAAGCCCATCTCGTGGGTGACGCAGATCATTGTCATGCCTTCTTCGGCCAGAAGCCGCATGGTGTCCAGGACTTCCCCAACCAGCTCAGGATCCAACGCCGATGTTGCCTCATCGAACAACATATAGGTGGGTTCCATCGCCAGGGCGCGGGCAATGGCAAGACGTTGTTGCTGGCCACCAGACAGCGCGCTTGGATAGGCATTCAGCTTATCGCCCAATCCCACATGCTCAAGCTGCTTTGCAGCAATATCGCGCGCCTCGGCTTTGGATTTGCCTTTAACAATCTTCGGCGAAAGCGCCACGTTTTCCAGCGCGGTCAGATGCGGAAAGCTGTTCCATTGCTGAAACACCATACCCATTTTCTGGCGCAGTTTATTGACGTCGGTTCCCTTGGCGTGAACGTCCGTTCCGTCCACTGTCACCACGCCCTTCTGGATCGGTTCCAACGCGTTGATGCAGTAAAGCAGAGTGGATTTACCCGACCCCGATGCACCGATGACCGACAGGACCTCGCCCTTTTGAACGTCAAGGTCGATGCCTTTGAGAACGTGCAGAGACCCAAAATATTTGTGAAGATCACGAATGGAGATCATTGCACCCACCTTTTTTCAACTGACGCTGCATAGCGCGATATCGGATATGAGAGCGCAAAGTAGAACGCGCCAGCAAGTGTGAGGATCAAGAAGGGTTCTTGGGTCCGGGTGATCAGGATCTGACTGGCCTTGAGTAGCTCGATATATCCAAGCACCGACACCAGCGCGCTGTCTTTCATCACGCCCAGCGCCACCCCGATCCAGGCTGGAAACACCGCGCGCCCGCCAATGGGAAAGACCACATGGCGCAGATCCTGCCAGTAGCTCATGCCAAGACTGCGCGCGGCACGGCGCATCGGTGTGCCCACAGCCTCTATCCCGCCACGGGCGACATTCGCCACCAACGCGGCAGTGTAGATCGTCAGGATCAGCACGCCAGATCCGAACGGATCAAGGTTCAGCCCGACAATCGGGGCGAAATTGTAAAACAGCACCAGTTGGATGATCAAAGGCACCGAACGGAACACATCGAGGATCGGGGCAATCGTCAGCGTGGCCACCAGTTTGCCCTCGTAAAGGAGCCAGCCAAACACCACCCCCAGCACCGTGCCAAGCGAGATCGACAGCACAGATATCCAAAGCGTGCGCAAAGCGGCTTCGCCCAGAAACCACAGGTCATTGGGGGTGAAGCTGCTGAAAAAACTGATTGTGGGTTCCATATCCCTGCCCTCAATACCGAAAGAGCCGGGTCGCCAGAAGGCGAGAGGCCAGAAGGATGACCTTGACGATCACATAGTAAATCACTGCCGTGACGGCGAAATATTCAAAGATGCGAAAGGTCCGGCTGGCAAAGAACTGCGTCTCGCCGCTGAGTTCACGAAAGCCGACCAACATGCCCAGCGACGACATCAGCACGGCCCAGACCATCTGATTGGTCATCGGGTGATAGACGATGCGAAACACCTGCGGGATGATGATGCGCGTATAGGCTTGCCAGGCGGTCATGCCCAAACTGCGCGAGGCGCGAAGCTGGGTGTCAGGGACGGCCTGAAAGCCACCGCGGAAATTCTCGGCCAGATAGCCGGCGCAATTGAAACTCAACGCAGCCAGAACAATCATATAGGGCGACAGATGCAGACCGAACGCGCCAAGGCCAAAGCCGAAGAAGAAAAGCTGAAAGAGCGCGGGCGTATTGCGTGCCAGTTCGACCCAGGCGGTGGCGAACCACAGCAATGGGCCCCGCTTGTGCATCCGGATCAGTGCCAGACACAGCCCGATCACAATCCCGATCAGCATCGACAGAACCGCCACCTGAAGCGTCAGGCTGGCAGCCCCGACCAGATCCGGCAGGCTTTTGAGAACCGGGCGCCAATGAAAATTGTAGTCGAACATGTTGCGTGCTCCCGCGCCTCTGCCCGACCTTGCGGGCAGAGGCCGTGTTTCAGCCTGCGATCAGTACATAACGCCCGGGATGCGCAATTCGGGGGCATCGCCGCCGACATATTTGCCCCAAAGCTCCTGATAGCGACCCGAACGCACCTGATGGGTGACAAAGAGGTTCAGGTAGTTCAGCCACGTCACATCTTCGCGCTTGGCGACAACCGATGTGTAATCGGTGGTCCAAGGCATTCGCGGCCCTGCCAGAATGGTGTCATACTGCTGGGTGATCGGCAAAACGGCGGTGTTGGTGGTGATACCGATATCAGCCTTGCCCTGCGCCACGGCCAAAAACACTTCGTTTTCCGACTGATAGCCTTGGTAGTTGCCTTCCTCGCCCCATTCGGCTGCGATTTTCAGCCATTCCTGTTCCGGCACGGTGCCGATGGCCGCCGCGACGCGCTTGCCGCGGATATCCTCAAGGCTTTGTATGCCGCTCTCGGCGTTCACCACGCCTTGCGCGTAATAAATTGCGTAAGGGATCGTGAAGCCCACGGTACGGGCCCGCGCCAGACTGTCTGACGTGGCGCCAAAGACCACGTCGGCACGACCGGTCACGATAACGGGCAGACGCTCTGCCCAGGTCAGCGGCAGGATTTCAGCCGTTACTTCGAGCGAGGCTGCAAGATCATTGCAATATTCAACATCGAAACCCGCAGGTTCGTTGTTGGCATCGCGGTAGCCAATTGGCGGAAAGTCCAGAACGACCCCACAGCGCAGCGTGCCGCGGTCAATGACATCGTCCAGTGTATCGGCGATGGCGGGTGAGGTGAAACATGCCGCAACCGCTGCGACCGCGAAGAGATTCTTTATCATTTATTCCTCCCAAAATTCTGATGATGGCCTGCAGTATCGGATATTGGATACAAAATCCAGCAAAATCTCTTCTTCCCTGCTGGCCATTGGCCCGCCCGCTCTGTGTGATGTTGGCAAAATGTGCCGCGCCCAAACCAAGCGGTTTAAAAGGCCGGGACTTTCACAAAAAACCCGTCAACCAGACAAGCCGCCGACCACGGGCGCAATCCCCCGAAACCGGCGGAAAGCCGGTTTCGGATCGTGAGATGAATGATCAGAACGAATATCCGCCACGATGCCGTGGGCGCATATTTTGGCAAGGCGTCGGTCGGAAAATGTCCCCATAGCGTTTCGCGTCAGCCCGCCGCAAGTATCCGGTTCAGCGTCTTGGACGGCGCCATCACCCCTAAGGTTTTTTCGGGGTCGGTGTGATAATAGCCACCAAGGTCTGCGGCCGTTCCGCGATCCTTGCGCAATTCGCTGGTAATTTGTGCCTCATGGCTTGCAAGCGCTTCGGCGATCGGGGCGAAGTGATTGGCAAGCGCGGCGTCACCGGTCTGTGCGGCAAGCGCCTGCGCCCAGTATAGCGCAAAGTAAAAGTGGCTATCGCGGTTGTCGGGCTGTCCGACTTTGCGTCCGGGCGATTTATTGTGGTCAAGAATGCCTTGCGTTGCCGCATCGACAGCCGCCCCCAGGATCGTGGCTTTTTCATTGCGATTGACCCGGCCATAATACTTCAGGCTCTCGCCAAGCGCACAAAACTCGCCCAAGGAATCCCACCGCAGGTGATTTGCCTCGGCCAGCTGCTGAACATGCTTGGGGGCCGATCCGCCCGCGCCGGTTTCAAACAACCCGCCACCGTTCATCAATTTGACGATCGACAACATCTTGGCCGAGGTGCCCAATTCAAGGATCGGGAAAAGATCGGTCAGATAATCGCGCAGCACGTTGCCGGTGACCGCAATCGTGTTCTGGCCGCGCCGGATCGTCTCGAAGGACACATGCGTGGCTTCGCGCGGGGCCATGATCTTGAACTTCTCTGCCACGCCGGCCGCAGCCAACAAGGGGCGCACCAGCTTGATCAACGCAGCATCATGGGCGCGGGTCTCGTCCAGCCAGAAGATCGCATCGCAGCCTTCGGCCTTTTGACGCTCAATCGCCAGCTGGACCCAGTTTTCAATGGGCGCCATTCTGGTGCTGGCCGCGCGCCAGATATCGCCCGCCTCAACCACGTGTTGATGCAGCACATCGCCATTGGCCGCGATCATGCGCACGGTTCCGGCGGCTGCGATTTCAAAGGTTGTCGGGTGTGACCCGTATTCTTCGGCTTTCTGGGCCATCAGACCGACATTTTGCACCGTGCCTGCCGACGTCGGATCAAGCGCCCCGGAAGCTTTGCAATTTGCAATCGCCTCGTCATAGACCGCAGCGTAGGAACTGTCGGGAATGATGCAATTGGCGTCCCACTCCTTGCCATCCGGCCCCCAGCCCTTGCCCCCTGCCCGGATCAGCGCAGGCATGGAGGCGTCGATGATCACATCCGACGGCACATGCAGGTTCGAGATGCCCTTGTCGGAATTCACCATGTAAAGCGGCGGACGCTTTGCGATCAGCGCGTCAATCTCGGCCCGGATCGCCGCACCTTCCGGCATCGCCTCAAGGGCTGCAAACATCGCACCCAACCCGGAATTCGGATCAATGCCGCCAGCTTGCAGGGTCGCGGCATGTTTCACGAACACGGGCTTCAAAAACGCGGTGACGGCATGACCGAACAAGATCGGATCGGAAACCTTCATCATCGTCGCTTTCAGATGCAGCGAAAACAGCGTGCCGTCACGCTTGGTTTCCTCGATCTGCCGGATCAGGAACGCGCCAAGCGCCCGGGCGGACATGAATGTCGCATCCACCACTGTCCCGGCGGCAAAATTGACGCCGCCTTTCAAAACCGTAACCTTGCCACCCGCCGCCACATGCTCGATCCGCGCCGCGCCCGCCTGTGCCTCGCTCAGCGTCACCGTGGTTTCATTTGACCGAAAATCGCCTGCGGTCATGGTTGATACACGCGTCTTGCTGTCAGCGGACCATTGGCCCATCGAATGCGGATTGGCCATCGCATATTTCTTGACCGCTACGGCGGCGCGGCGGTCAGAGTTGCCTTCCCTCAGGACCGGGTTCACAGCCGAGCCCTTGATCGCGTCATAACGCTTGCGGGCTTGCCGTTCGGCGTCAGAGCCGGGCTCTTCGGGATAGTCGGGCAAATCGTAGCCTTGCGACTGCAATTCCCTGATCGCGGCGACAAGCTGGGGGGCCGAGGCCGAGATATTGGGAAGCTTGATGACATTGGCGCCGGGCTGCTTGACCAGCTCGCCCAACTCGGCCAGATCATCGGGCTGGCGCTGTGCTTCGGTCAGGCCTTCGGGGAAGGCCGCAATGATGCGCCCGGCAAGTGAGATGTCCTTGACACCAACCGAAATCCCCGCCGCCCTTGCAAAGGTCCGAATGATCGGCAGCAGCGACGCCGAGGCAAGCTGCGGTGCTTCATCGACCTTGGTGTAAATGATGTCCGGGGTTTTGCGACCAGTCATGTTCAGGCACCTTTCCGTGGTTGTCTGTCCCGTATCCAAACCGGCCTTCAAAGTCCACTTTGTAATCGCAACAATTGGTAAATACCGGGCCGATGCCCGCTCATCTCTTGGCGGCGTAATAGGCGATCCGGCGCTCCAGATAGGCCAGAAACTCTGATATCGTGAAGGCCAGTGCAAACAGCACGATCAGCACCGCCCAGAAGTGCGACATCAGGAAGTTGGCTGAATAAAGCTCGAACAAGGCGCCAAAGCCCACGATGGAAATCAACAGCTGGCCAATGATCACGCCCTTCACAGCCCGGATAATGCCAATGCGGACGCCCCCCAGGATTTCCGGCAGCGCCGCCCAGAAGTAGATCTTGAAAAACGCATCCAGCGGCGAGGCTCCGAAACTATGGGCCATCTCGACCAGAGAGCGGTTGATCTGTTTCACCCCGGCGCGCGCGTTCAGAATGATGATCCAGATCGCAAAAAGCGTGGTGGTGATGATGATCGACTTCATGCCAAAGCCGAACAACACCATCAGCACAGGCACCAGCGCCGTCAGCGGAGCACTTAGAAATACGTTGACCCAAGGCAAAAGTATTTCGTCCAGCAAACGGTTCTTGCCCATCAAGATCCCGACCGGGATCCCGATTACAATCGCAAAGAACACACCGGCGCCAAAGGCATAACCCGTCTCTGCCAGCGCTTTTTGGAACGCCGCGGTGCCGATCACCTCATAAAGGGTCGCAAGGACTTTGGACAATGGCGGCACGAAGAAGGTCAGCTTTAGCTGGCCGACGATTTCCCACAACAGCCCCCAGACCAAAAGCGACGACATGGCGGGCAATCGGTATCCAAAAACGATCATTGCGCCCCCCTATTCCACATATGTCCGCAACGAGGCCCAGATATCATCAACGATGTCGAGGTATTCGGAATCGCGCCGGATATTGTCGACACCCTTGGCGCGGAAATTGCTGGGCCTGATGATTTCATGCACCCGGCTTGGTCGCGGCAACAAAATCGCGATCTGGTCAGAGACATAGACCGCCTCTTCGATCGAATGGGTCACGAAGATGAATGTCTTGTTCTCGTTTTGCACCAGCGACAGCAAATCTTCCTGAAACTTGCGGCGCGTCTGTTCATCAACCGCCGAAAACGGCTCGTCCATCAGCAAGACCTGCGCATCAACCGACAATGCGCGCGCAAGGCCCACACGCTGGCGCATACCGCCGGACAGCTCATGCGGGTAGCTTTGCTCAAAACCCGCAAGGCCAACCTCTTTGATGTATTTCGCGGCAATGTCTTCACGCTCGGATGCCGCAACGCCGCGCATCTCCAGCCCGAAGGCCACATTGCGGATCACCGTGGCCCAGGGCAGCAGCGCAAAATCCTGAAAGACAAAGGCGCGGTCCGGGCCGGGGCCGGTGACCTTCCTGCCATTGACCTCAACCTCCCCCGAAGTCGGTTCCAACAGCCCCGCGATGATCTTGAGCAAGGTCGTCTTGCCGCAGCCCGATGGCCCCAGCAGCGAGGTAAGCTGGCCGCGTGGAAATTCCAGCGACAGGTTTTGCAACGCCTCCACATCCCCGTAGTTTTTGGAGATGTTCCGCGCGGACACCGCGCTGTCAGAGACAGCAGTTGTCGCCGCGCCAGCGGCCAGATCAGTCGGAGACATAACCACGTTGATTTCCTTTGAACAAAACAGCCTCAAGTTTTTCGAGCAGATTCAGGAACAAAACCGCCAGCACGATGATCGAAAAGATCGCCGCATACATGCTGGGATAGTCAGCGATGGACCGGCTGTAGGTGATGATATCGCCAACCCCGGTGGGGGTGATCTTCAGTTCGGCAAGGATCGCCCCGATGAACCCCGCAGACACCCCCAGACGCAGACCGGCAAAGATCACCGGTGATGCGGCGGGAATGATGATCTTGAGCATGATCGACATGTCCGAGGCCAGAAACGACTTGCCCATTTCCTTGATCGATTCAGGCGTGTTACGCACGGCACTGCTGGTGTTCAGCACAATCACCGGCATCGCCATGATGCACACCACCATGACCTTGGACGTAAGACCAATGCCGTAGGCCAGCACCAGCAGCGGAATAAGCGCGGCCAATGGTGCGGCCTGCATCACGATGAAGATTGGCGAAAACAGCCAATCAAAGAAATTGTTCAACCCGACCCAAAGACCAATGGCGATGCCCAGCACCGCCGATATGGCAATACCCACGACCAATGGCTGCAAGGTTTCGCCGTAAGCCTCAAAAATGCTGCCATCCCGCGTCATCCGGACAAGGGCGCCCATGGATTCCAAAAAGGTCGGAAAGGCGAAACTCACCGGGATACGGCCCGCAACCTCCCAGGCTCCGAACAAGAACACGGCGGAAAGGAGCTTTAGCAGAAGCGCTCGGTTCAGCATCTGGGAAACCCCGTTTTGTCGCGGCAAGAATGCGCCGCCGCGCCCGGATCCGGGCGCAGCAGCCCTGTGGCATCAGATCACTTCGCAGCCGCATCCAACGGTGCAAGGTACCAGAAATCCTCGATGTTCAGCGTGCTCGCATCTCCTTCGAGTTGCCCAGCGGCAGAATACCATTCCATATCCGCCATGGCCGCCTTGCGACCGCCACCGTTCGGATCATAAAGACCACCCGCGACAGCATCGGTGTAGAAGCCATCAAGTTCGTCCAGGATCTCTTGCGGCAACTGGCCGATGGGTCCGTCGGGATTGGTCTCGCGGCGGATGATGGTCGGATCGTCAAGCATATCTTGCCAGACCCCCACCAGGGCCTTGACGAAGATATCGACCTGATCCTGATTTTCCTGAATCCACGTCAGATTGCCAAACAGGGCCTCGTCACTTGCATCGACGTCAAACATCTCCAACACGTTGAAATCGCCTGCAGCTTCGCTGCGCATCAGCTTGTTCTTGTTGGACAAATCAATGATCGTCGCATCCGCGCGCCCACCAAGAAGCGCCGCCACCCGGTTCGAGGATCCGGGCACATAGGACCGTTCGCCGAATGTGATGCCCACACGTTCCTCGATCACATTCGCAATCGAATCCGTGCCACCGCCACGCGAATGCAGCAAGATCGGTTCGCCGTTCAGATCTTCAAGACTGTCGTATTTCTTGGTCGTGACCGGAAAAAACTTGAGCTTTGAGAGCTGGAACACAATCCGCAGCGGGGCTTTGGAACGCTGCATCGCCGCATAGGGCGTGCCAAAACCAATATCCATCTGACCGCTCAGAACCGCCTGAATGGCCAGTTCCTCATCCGAAAATGCCGTCCATTCGTAATCAAGCCCATTTGCTTTCGCGCGGTCCAATGCGACGAAAAATGCCGCCAGCTCGTCCGATGGGGTTTCCGCCAGCGCGATGCGGATGGGGTCCGCTTGCGCGGTTGTGACCATCAAGCCAAGGGCCAGTGGTACGGCTGTTACAAGTGCAGCCAGCTTGCCAAATAAGATTTTCATCTGTCTCCTCCCTGAGAACATTTCTTTCTGTCTTAAGATCAAGCGTCGGCTTTGCGCCTTGTGTGTCGATCCTTTTTGCTCTGCCGTTAAACCTCTCCGAAAAGGCGGGCCGAAACCGACCCAATGTGTTTTCGCATCGCATCATGTGCAGCATGCGGATCGCGCCCCTCAATTGCCGAAGCAATCAGGTCATGTTCGGCGAAACTTCTATGATCGGCCGTCGGGCGGGCGGTTGCGCGCACCACGGCACCCCCCGACACCGCACGGCGCACCGCGTTGAACTGGTCAAACAATGTCAAAAGCAGGATATTATCCGACGCCTTCGCCACCTCGCGGTGAAACAGGTCATCTTGTGTTTCATATTCCGACCATGTCGTCGCTGCGCGCGATGCCGCAATCGCGTTCTTCATACGCGCGATGGCGCTGCTTGAGGCGTGAATCGCCGCCTCTCTGGCCAAAGCCGGTTCAACGCAAAGGCGCGCCTGAATCATCCGGACCGGCGTCATCTGCTGGCTCAGCTCGTCAATGGCGCGGGCGCTTGCCGGGCCGCCCTGCCCCGACACGAAAGTCCCCTTGCCCACATGGCGCCAGATTGCGCCCTCATGCTCCAGCGCATCCAGCGCCTTGCGCAGCGCGCTGCGGCTCATGCCCAATGCGACAATCAGGTCGCGCTCTGACGGCAGCCGGTCGCCCGACGCGTATTTCCCGCCTTCAATGAACGCGCGCAAAACCGACACGCCGCTGCGGTGCTCCGATCGCCCGGATGACGGCGCGGACGCTCCAGATTCGACTGATTGGTTGACCAAATTATCCATATTGGTTCCTTTATAACTGATCAATCGCCCCTTTCAACTGATTTTACGCGCCAAAACACATTGGTTGCGATTGATCTATGGCCGGAACTCACCTAACCTCAGACCAAATACCGTGCAATTTGGAGCCTCACATGACCGAATACGTGATCGAAACACCGCCTGTTGTCGCCCTGCCAGTGGTTGGAACAGAGGCAAGATTTCCGGTGCGCCGCGTCTATTGCATCGGGCGCAACTACGCCGCTCACGCTATTGAAATGGGTCACGATCCAGATCGTGAGGATCCGTTTTTCTTCCAGAAGAACCCGGACAACCTCGATGTGTCGGGCGTATTCCCCTATCCGCCAAAGTCCAGCGACGTGCATCACGAAGCCGAATTGATCGTGGCCCTGAAATCCGGCGGCACCAACATCGCTTTGGGCGACGCGCTCAACCACGTCTTTGGCTATGCATTGTCATTGGACATGACGCGCCGCGATCTTCAGGGCATGCAAAAGAAAATGGGGCGGCCCTGGGAAATCGGCAAAGCCTTCGAAAAATCCGCCCCCTGCGGCCCGCTGCACCCTGTCTCCGAGGTGGGGCACCTTGATCATGGCCGCCTTGAGCTGACGGTGAACGGCGCTGTGCGGCAAGAGGCTGACCTCAATCAGATGATCTGGAAAGTGCCCGAGATGATCTCGTATCTGTCCGAATATTTTGAGCTTGCCGCAGGCGACATCATCATGTCGGGCACCCCGTCGGGTGTGGCCGCGGTCGAAAAAGGCGATGTCATGGTTATGACCATCGAGGGGCTTGGACGTCTGGAAGTCAAGGTCACGTAAGCCGGGGCTGGCTTTCGTTGGGGAGGACGGGATGCTGAAATTAACGCTGGGAACCTGGGATCATGACCGCGTGATGGCGCTTCATGATGGCCGCGCCGAGGTTCCCGGCGTCCAGCTTGCCTGTGAGATCCACCCAACCTCCAAGCTCTTTCCTTTGGCGGTTCAAGAGGCGCGGTTCGACATCACCGAAATGTCGGTCTCCAGCTATATCGTGCAATTGTCGCGCGGCGGGTCGGACTATACGGCGATCCCGGCGTTTGTCAGCCGCGCCTTTCGGCACAACGGGTTCTTTGCGCGCGCCGGGTCTGGGATAGAAAGCCCGGCGGATTTCGCCGGCCGCAGGATCGGTGTGCCCGAATACCAGATGACCGCCGCCCTTTGGATGCGCGGCATATTGGCGGATGAATATGGGGTGGATTGCGACCGGGTCCACTGGCGCACCGGCGCGCTTGACGCTGGTGTGCGCCGCGAACGGCTGGAACTGCGCCTGCCCGATGGCATGCGGGTGGAACCGATCCTTGAAGGCGACAGCTTGCAAGACATGCTGCTGCGCGGTGAGATTGACGGGCTGCTGGCCCCCAAACCACCACAGGCGTTTTTGGACGGTCATCCCGATCTGATCCGGCTTATCCCCGATTTTGAGACGGCCGAGCAGGCCTATCACCAAAAGACCGGATTTTTTCCGATCATGCACCTGATAGGCGTCCGTAAATCTTTGGCCGACGCCCATCCGGCCCTTGTCCGCGACCTTTACAACGGCTTCGTCACGGCGCGTGACCTCGCGATGGAAAGGTTGCGCTCGGTCTGGCTGGGCAATGCCAACCGGCTGACTTTGCCGTGGCTCGGGGCCTCAATGGAGCGCACGATCGCAGCCCTGGGCCCTGACTACTGGACCTATGGCTTTGGTGCCAACCGCGCCGAGATCGACGCCATCTGCCGCTATTCACTGGGCCAGCATCTGGCCGCGTGCCGGGTCGAACCCGAAGCGCTTTTTCACCCCTCAGTGCTGGACACGTAACGCCATGATGGACGCATTGCATGCAGGGCTTGGCTGGCCGGTCGCAGGAACGCTTCTGGCGTTCAGCTTCGCGGGCTCTTTCATCACCGTCGCCTTCGGAATTGGCGGCGGCGCGGTGATGCTGGCGGTGATGGCAACCCTGCTTCCGGCGGCTGCAATCATCCCCGTACACGGGCTGGTGCAACTGGGCAGCAATGTCGGGCGCGGCGCGATCATGGCGAAACACATGCGGCTGGATCTGCTGGGCGGTTTCACTTTGGGCGCCGTGATCGGGATTGTCCTTGGCGGCAGCTTCGTGGTGCAGCTTCAGGCGGGATGGATTCAGGTTGGGGTTGGTCTGTTCATCCTATGGTCAATACTTGCAAAGCCCCCCGCATTCTTGCGCAGGTCGGGGCTGGTCACCGGCGCCTTTTCCAGCTTTCTGACCATGTTTTTCGGCGGCACCGGGCCATTCGTTGCCACTTACGTCAAGGCGCAGCAGCTGGAGCGTCACGCCCATGTCGCCAATCATGCGATGCTGATGACCGTGCAGCACCTTCTTAAGACGCTGGCCTTTGGGTTTCTTGGCTTTGCCTTCTCGACCTGGGCCGGATTGATCGCGCTGATGATCGCCTTTGGCGTGCTGGGCACGCTGACGGGCCGGCTCATGCTGGCGCGGATTGACGAGCGGCGCTTCAAACTCGCCCTGAATGCAATTCTCGCCCTTCTTGCTGTTCGCCTTATCTACGCCGGGGCAACCGAACTGTTTTTTTGGGGGGGCGAAGCCGCTGGCCAAGACCAATAGCGCGCGCAGACGAGTGCACCGCACGCGGAAAAGATGATGAACTGCACTCATACCTATCTGGGAGGATAAAATGACAAAGTTTCTAAATCTAAGCCGCCGCAGCTTTCTGGGAACCGGCGCTGCCGCAACCGGGGCCTTGCTAGCCGCGCCGCATCTTGCCCGTGCCGCAGATTATCCCGAGGGCAATATCAACGTCTACATTCCGACCGCCGAGGGCGGTGGCGCCGACCGCAACTTCCGCGCATTTTCAAGCGTGTGGAAAACCAAGTTGGGGACGGATTTTGAACCGGCCTTTTACCCCGGTGCCTCGGGCCGCGTCGGATATGAGATCTACATGGGCAAGGCTGCGCCCGATTGCTACAATCTGATCTTCGGCAATATGGGGCCAGAGGTGCTGAACTGGGCCATGCAAGAACCCAGCTTTGACGTGAACGACTATTTCTACTTTGGTCAGGTCGACAAAGACCCCTGTTGCCTGTTCGTCGGGGCGGAAAGCCCGCTCAAAACCATGGATGACATCATCGCGGCGGCCAAGACCCGTAAACTGAACGTCGGCACCAGCCGCATGGCCCACCCTGCCTCAATCGGCCTGCTTGCGCTTGGCGATAAGCTGGGCGTCGAATTCAATCTGATCCCGCTTCGGGGCGGCAAGGGCACCGTCGCCGGTGCGGTCACCGGCGAGGTTGATTTCTCGGTTCTGACTTCGGGGTCGGTTATCGCCGCGGGCGACAGCGTCAAGACGCTGCTGGTCTTTGGCAATAACATCGTCGGCGAAGCGCTGGACAATGCGCCGGGCATCAATGACGCCTATGGGATGGACCTGCCGGAAATGCTTTCGGCGCGGGCCTTCGGCATCCACAAGAAGGCGGCGGATGACCACCCGGATCGTTTTGAGAAACTGACCTCAACCTTCAAGGCCACTTTCGACGACCCGGCGTTGTTGGAAGCCTATATCGCCAGCAAAGGTCAGCCCGAATACCTGATCTATGCCGGTGTCGAGGAATGCGAAGCCTTCAAGCAATCGATGCTGGAACTTGGCGCACGCTACAAATCGCTTCTTAGCGGCGCGTAAGGCGCGATGGATTGGCGGCGGATGGTGCCGCCGATCCCCGACCCATCCAAACCGCATACGAGGATACCCGTCACATGCCATCGGACAAAAATTCATCGCCGCGCCAGATCGGGGGCGAACTGGTCATTCCCCTGATCGCCGTGGTCTTTACCGGGTATTTCTTCTCGACCATCTGGAATTCGCCGTGGACCGCGCAGGTCAGCGCCTTCCTTGTGGGTGGCATATTGCTGTTTGTCTGCGCAATCTTCTTTCTGCGCTGTGTGGTTTGGTTGCGACGGGGTCAGGGAACGCTTGGCTTTGGCAATCTGGTTACGATGGATGACATTCGCACCGGGCGGATCGGGCTCTTTGCCACGACACTCGCCTATGTCGCATTGATTGACCGGCTGGGCTTCACGCTGACCACCTTCCTGTTTCTGGCCGGCAGCATGCTGATCCTGGCCAAAGGGGCGCGCGCGGGGTTCATTGTGCTGATCTCGGCCCTCATGGCGCTGACCGGCTGGGCGGTGTTCATCTGGGCCTTCGACACACGCTTCCCCCGCGGCTGGTTTGAGACAACGATGAAGGCGGTGCTTGCCAATGGATAGCACGACAGCCGCCATTCTGGCCGAGGTCCTGATCGAGACGATCGGCTATTGGTACGTCATCATCCCCACGATCTTCCTGGGGCTGATCGTCGGGGGCATCCCCGGCTTTTCAGCCGCCAACACCATCATCATCCTGATGCCGTTGACCTTGGCGATGAACCTGCAGACGGGTCTGGTCTTCATGATCGCCCTTTATTGTTCGGCGCGCATGGGGGCGGGCATTCCGGCCATTCTGGTCAACATTCCCGGCACCGCCGGGGCCGCCGCCACACCGCTTGATGGCTATCCGATGGCCAAACAGGGCAAGGGGCAGCAAGCCCTGGCGATCTCATTTGTGGCCTCGTGCATCGGGGGTCTGCTGACCACCATGATCGCGCTGGCGACCATGCCGATCCTTGCGCGGGTGGGGTTTTACATGCACTCGGTCGAAATGATCGTGGTCATGCTGTTTGGCATCTCGCTGATCGCCTCTATTGCGGCGCAAGATATGGTCAAGGGGCTGATTGCGGGCTTTTTGGGCCTGATGATTGGATCCATCGGCACCGATGTCGTCTATGCCACGCCGCGCGGCACCTTCGGTTTTCTGGAGCTTTATGACGGGGTTCCCCTGATCCCGGCACTGGTTGGCCTGTTCGCCGTGTCCGAGGCCTTTGTGATCATCGAAAAACGTGTGATCATCAGCCACGAGGCCGAGGTCAAGACGGCCAGTTGGCAGGCAACATTCGAAGGTGTGTCCATCGCCCTGAACCGCTGGTGGCACATTGTCTGGACCTCGCTCATCGGCCTTGTCATCGGGGTGATCCCCGGCGCCGGTGCCTCCATCGCCAGCTTTGTCGCCTATCAGCAATCGCGCAGCTTCTCCAAAACGCCCGAGCTTTACGGGACCGGCCACCCCGAGGGGCTGATCGCACCGGAATCGGCCAATAACGGCGTAACCTCTGGCACGTTGGTCCCCCTTCTGGTCCTTGGCATACCGGGCGGTGCAACCGCCGCGATCATGTTGGTGGTGATGCAGTTCCACGGCGTCAGCTTTGGCCCCTCCTTGTTCGAGGATCAGCCAAAGGTCGGCTACGGCATGTTCATGGCCATGGCCGTCAGCTATGTGGTGATGATCTTCACGATCCTGCCGCTCAGCCGTTACATGAGCCATGTGACGACAATCCCCACCATCTACCTCGCGCCGATGATCATCAGCTTTACCCTCGTCGGTGGCTTCGTTCCGCGCGAATATATGTTCGACATGTATCTTGCCCTTGCCTTCGGGGTGCTGGGCTATATCGCGCGCCGCACCGGCTATCATGTGGCCGCCATCCTGATCGGGGTCATCCTTGGGCCGCTGTTGGAAAAGTACTTTTTGTGGTCGCTCAAGAAATCCGACGGCGACATCATGATTTTGTTCTCGTCAACGCTGGGCAATATCCTTTGGGTGGCCTTCGCCGCGTCGATCATCCTGCCCATTGTCTTTGGCATCAGGCGCAAACGCAAAAGCGAGGTTCCGATCCAATGAAACGTGAATTGACATGGCAACTGGAACGCAACATCCGCCGCCTTGGGCATTTGGATATCGCGGGCGGCGGGCAGGTCGTGGTGCAGGATGGCTACGCCTATATCGGCCATATGGATCCGCCGATGGGCACCTCGATCATTGATGTGCGCAACCCGAAGTCCCCCCGTGTCGTCGCACATCTGGCGCCGCCGGATCACTGGTCACACACCCACAAGGTCCGCGTCGCCGGTAACATCATGATCACCAATGTCGAACAGGCCAAGCGCCACTTCTTGCGCAAGGGCGACAAGCTCGCCGGATTGCGGGCCGAGGGTCTGTCAGAGGCCCAGATCGCCGACAGGCTAAGCGTGAAGCCGTCGCAAATCCCCGAACTGGATGAGGCGGTAAAGCGCGGCTACCACGATGGCGGCTTTCGCGTCTGGGACATTTCGGACAAAAGCGCGCCGAAACTTCTGTCTTACGTCCGCACCCATGGCTTTGGGGCCCATAGGTTCGATATGGACAAGAATTACGCCTATATTTCCACCGAAATGAAGGGGTATGTCGGAAATATCCTGGTGATTTACGATCTGGCGGATCCGACCAACCCCACCGAAGTGTCACGCTGGCACATGCCGGGCCAACATATTGCCGGCGGTGAGACCCCGACATGGACAGGCTACGGCACCCGCCTGCACCACGCCATGCGCTGCGGGGATGAACTTTGGGCCGCCGTCTGGAATGCCGGCTACCGCGTGCTTGACGCGCGCGACATCACCAACCCGAAGGTCATCGGCAGCTACCGCTTCCCCGAGGCGATCCCCGAACCGACCCATACGGTCATGCCGCTGGAACAGCGGATCGACGGCAAACGCTTTGCCATCGCTATAGATGAGGAACACGCCCACCAGCCCGGCCGCCTGCACGGCTTTATCTGGATCATGGATGTGACCTATCTGAACACTATGGAACCCATCGCCGCCTGGGATCTGTCTGAACGCGCCTGCCCATGGATCGGCGATCCCGGCGCACGGTTTGGCGGGCATCAGTTCCGCGAAAAACTCGACAGCACGCTCGTCTATGCGACGTGGTTCGCCGGCGGCTTGCGCGTGCTTGACCTGGCCAACCCCTATGCGCCCAAGGAGGTTGCGCATTACATGGTGCCCGGCCCCGATGGCACACCGCCGCAATCCAACGATGTGGACGTCGATGACACCGGCCTGATCTACCTGCTTGACCGCAACCATGGCCTCGACATTCTGGAGATGACCCTATGAGCGATCCCGACCTTCTGGCCCCCAGCGTCGACCCGACCAAGAAAGCCCTCGGTATCCGCCGCGTAAGCGCGCGCAACGAGGCATCGACCCGTTCTGTGATGATGGTGCGCGACCATGTGGTGATCACGGATGAGAAAGAATCCAACACCGGACCGACGCCGCTGGAGATGACGCTGTCGTCCCTCTTGGGCTGCGAGGGCGTGATCATCAATCGCTGCGCTGAGGCGATGAAATTCAGCTACACCGCCGTGGATATGGAAGCTGACGGCGAAGTGGACCAGCGCGGCAGTCGCGGCGTTCAGGGCGTGCGGCCCTATTTCAACTGGGTGAAACTGAAAATCCGCGTCCATACTGACGAGCCCCAGGAACGCTTCGACCGTCTCACCAAAAATGTTGAATATCGCTGCCCGGTCATGAACCTGTTCAAATCCGCCGATGTCGATGTCCAGATCACCTGGGAGCGTATCTAGCCGTGACCCTGCAGCTGACCATCAACGGCAAAAGCTATAAGATCCGCTCAAAGCCTGACACGCCGTTGATCTATGTCTTGCGCGATGAGTTGGGGCTGAAAGGCACCAAGCTTGGCTGCGGGTTGGAGCAATGCGGCGCCTGCGCGGTGCTGGTGGACGGGCAACCGGTTCTGTCTTGCGTCAGCGCGGTTGAGGCATTCAGCGCCAAGGACATCACCACCATCGAGGGCATATCAGCCAGTGAAATCGGCCGCCGCGTCCAGCACGCGTTTGTCGAAACCTCGGCGGCGCAATGCGGGTATTGCACCGCGGGTCTTGTGGTGGCCGCCACCGCCCTTCTGACGCGCACCCCCGCGCCGGACACCGGCACCATCACCCGCGCACTGACCCCGCATCTGTGCCGCTGCGGGTCGCACCCTCGGGTCATGCGCGCCGTAAAGCTGGCATCCATCCCATGAGCCTTGATGCGCATCCGTTGATCGCCGACTGGATCACGGCGCGAAGTGGGCGGCTTCTGATCCACACCGGCAAGGTCGATATCGGCCAGCGCATCACAACCGCGCTGATCCAGATCGTGCAGGAAGAGCTGACGGTGCCTTGGCACCGGATCGACATCGCTCCGGTGCGTACCGGCCATGCCCCGGACGAGGGGATCACCTCGGGCAGCAATTCGGTTGAACACTCCGGCCATGCCCTGCGCTTGGCGGCGGCGACATTGCGCACCCATGTGATCCTGATCGCCGCCGCGCGGCACGGCGCAGACAGCGCCGACTGGCGGTTGACGGATGGCGTCTTGTCACGAAGCGGCTCAGACCTGCGGATCGACCTGATTGATCTGATCCCCGATGTTGTACCGGACACCGCGGTGGACCAGAACCACCTGCCCGCCCCCCGGGGCCAAAACCCACCCAAGCCGCGGATGCGCGGGCTAACAGATATGGTGCAAGGCCGCTACACCTTTGTCCATGATCTTGAGCGCCCCGGCATGCTGCACGCCCGCGTCATCCGACCGCCGCACGCAGGCGCGACCCTTGCGGGGATTGACGCCAAAACCATCAAGGCCCTGACGGCGGCGGGGTTCTCTATCATCCGCGATGGCAGCTTTCTGGCCCTTGCCGGACCGGATGAATGGCCCACCGTCAAGGCCGCAACCGGCCTCGCAAACGCCTGTGAATGGGACCTGGGCGCGGGCCTGCCCGAAACCGATGTGTTTGATCAGCTTCGCGCCGCAAATGCCCAAAGATTTCTGGTAACAGACGGCACACCAACGTCAAAGCCGATACCTGACGCCGCCCCCTACCCCGACCATGCCGCGCGTTATGAGCGCCCCTATCAGATGCACGGATCCCTCGCCCCTTCCGCCGCACTGGCGGAGTGGTCGGGCGAAAAAATGGACCTGCACTGCCACAGCCAAGGCATCTATCCGCTGCGCGACAGCATCGCTTGCAGCCTTGGGCTGGCTCTGGCGCAGGTTGAGATTACGCATGTTCCCGGTTCCGGCTGCTACGGCCATTCCGGCGCGGATGACGCAGCCTATGAGGCTTGCCTGATCGCCATGGCATTGCCGGGCAGGCCTGTCTTGCTGAAATGGAGCCGCGCGGATGAACACGCATGGGAACCTTTTGCCCCGGCAATGGCGGTAGACCTTGCAGCCAAGCTGGTGGACGGCAGGATCAGCGGATATTCCGCGCAGGTTTTCAGTGACACCCACCGCGGCCGCCCCCGCCCCGGACCAAACCGTACCGGCCCCGCGCGGTTGCTTGCCAATCACTACCGCGCCGACCCGATTGGCCCGATTGCGGCGACACCGAACCTTGGCAACCACGCAGGCATGCACCGCAATCTTGCGCCTGCTTACCCAATGCCCGAAACCCGCTTGGTCAAGAATCTGGTCACGGGCCTGCCACACCGCACCTCGGCGATGCGCTGCCTTGGGGCCGCTGCCAACATCTTTGCGCTGGAAAGCTTCATGGATGAACTTGCCCACCGCCAGTCCACCCCGCCGCTTGCCTTTCGCCGCGCGCATCTTGAAGACCCGCGCGCTTTGGCGGTGCTGTCCGCGTTGGAACGACAGATCGCGGCCCGCCCGCCATTGGCCGACGGCCACGGGCGCGGCATCGCCTATGCGCAATATAAAAACCGGATGACCCGGGTTGCGGTCTCGGTCGAACTTGAGGTCACCGACCGCGCCGAGATCCGTCTGCGCGATGCGCAGATCGTGGCCGACGCAGGCCGGATCATTGATGCAGACGGGCTGACCGCCCAGCTTGAAGGCGGCTTTCTTCAGGCCGCAAGCTGGGCCATTTACGAGCAGGTCACATGGGACCGGCACGGCATCACATCGCGCGACTGGGACAGCTATCCGGTCATCCGTTTCGACAATCTGCCCGATATCAGCGTGACATTGCTTGATCACCCCGACGCCCCATCACTGGGTGCCGGCGAAGCCTCCCCCGGCCCCAGCCTGGCGGCCATCGCAAACGCGGGCTTTGACGCCACGAAGCTTCGGATGCGGCGTATGCCGTTCACGCCAGAGGCGATCAGACATATGGCGGCAACCGGATGACCGCCTGTCCCCTTTATTCCCTCCGCCCCGTCACATAGCATCAGCCAAAAGGAACACTTCGATGGAAACCACCCTCAAGGCGCTTATTGCCAGGCATTCCGGCGATCTTCCCGCGATCGGTGCGCCGGGGCGCGACTGGCTCAGCTATGATGATCTGCGCGGCCTTGCCGTGGACGTTGCGCAGGCGCTGAACGGGATGGGGATTGATGCCTCCGACCGGGTGGCGATCGTGCTGCCCAACGGCCCGGAAATGGCCTCGGCCTTTGTCACGGTCGCGCAAGTCGCAACAACCGCCCCCCTGAACCCGGCCTACCGGCAAGAGGAATATGCCTTCTATCTGGAAGACCTCAAGGCCAAGGCGCTGATCCTTCAAGACGATGACAACGGGCCCGCCTATGCTGCCGCGACCCGGCTTGGCATGAATATCATCCGGCTAAGCGTGCCCGATGGTGCCGCCGCCGGCCGCTTCACCCTGTCGTCCGAGACCTTGGCGAAAAGTGCCGGAAAAACACCATCAGCCGACGACGTCGCCCTGATCTTGCACACATCGGGCACGACATCACGGCCCAAGATCGTGCCGCTTTTGCAGGCCAATGTCGCAGCCTCGGCCCAGCACGTCTGCGCGTCGCTGAAACTGACCCAATCGGATCGCTGCATGAACGTCATGCCGCTTTTCCACATTCACGGGCTGATTGCCGCTGTCGCAGCATCGCTGGCCTCGGGTGCCTCGATCTGGTGTGCGCCGGGCTTTGATGCGCTGAAATTCTTCGGCTGGATGAAGGAGGCGCAGCCCACATGGTACACGGCCGTGCCAACCATGCATCAGGCCATCCTGACCCGTGCGCCGCGCAATGCCGATGTCATCGCCGCCACGCCCCTGCGCTTCTTGCGCTCGTCATCGGCGTCGCTGCCCGCACAGGTGATGGTGGCACTCAATGAAACCTTCAGCGCACCCGTGATCGAAGCCTACGGAATGACCGAAGCGGCGCATCAGATGGCCTGCAACCCGCTCGACTCCGGCACCCAAAAGCCCGGCGCCGTCGGTATTCCCGCAGGCCCCATGATGCGCATCGCGGATGAGACGGAAAACCACCTGATCGAGGGGACCGGCGAAGTGGTCATCTCTGGCCCCAATGTCACGCCGGGATATGAAGGCAACCCCGATGCCAACGCCAAGAATTTCTTTGAGGCGGACGGCGCGCGCTGGTTTCGCACCGGCGATCAGGGCGCTTTTGACGCAGACGGCTATCTACATCTGACCGGCCGCCTCAAAGAGATCATCATCCGCGGCGGCGAAAAGATCAGCCCGCTTGAAGTCGACGGCATCCTTCTGGATCACCCCGATGTGGCGCAGGTTGTCACCTTCGCCCTGCCCCACCCCAAACTGGGCGAGGAGGTCGCCGCGGCGGTTGTGCTCAAAGACGGGGCGACAGCGACAGAACAAGATATCCGCAGCTTTGCCGCCAAACATATCGCGGATTTCAAAGTGCCGCGCAAAGTCATCATCATGGACGAAATTCCCAAAGGCGCCACCGGCAAGATGCAGCGCATCGGGCTGGCGGAAAAGCTGGGTCTGGTCGCGGGGTCCACCCCATGAGGATCTGCATTTTCGGGGCCGGTGCGATCGGCGGCTATCTGGGGGTGAAACTGGCGGGGGCCGGTGCGGATGTAAGCCTTGTGGCGCGCGGCCCCCATCTTGCGGCCATGCAGGCAAAGGGGCTCACACTTGTCGAAGAAGACGGCGCTTCGCAAACCGTCAGGGTTACGGCAAGCGACAATCCGGCGGATCTGGGCGTGCAAGATTATGTCATCATCACGCTCAAGGCGCATTCCGTGCCCGCCATCGTGCCAAAGGTGCAACCGCTGATCGGACCGAACACCACAATTGTAAGCGGCGTCAATGGCCTGCCGTGGTGGTATTTCCACAAGCTCGGCACCTCGCTGGAAGGCACGCGGCTGCAATCGGTTGATCCGGGCAACGCCCAATGGGATGGCTTTGGCCCGGACCGGGTTTTGGGCTGTGTGGTCTATCCTGCCGCCGAAGTGTCCGCGCCGGGCACGATCCGGCATATCGAAGGCAATC
>JBATTI010000163.1:0-10792 GCA_049670445.1 Albidovulum sp.
CCGGGCCGCAAACTGCCCGTCAGCCCCTCCCAATGCGCGGCATAAGCCCCCCCGGCGGTATAGGCATGCAAGGTTTCATGCAGCGACAGGCGCTGATCTTGCGCCCCCTCGAACGGGGCCCTGGTCAACGCCGCCTGAATGCCGCGCAAAACCGATACATCGGTGACCGGCCAGTCCGAGGCATAGGCGATGGCCGCACCTTGATCCTTCAGGCTTTTCCAAAGGAAGGCATCCTTCCAGCGGCCCTTGCCGACGACCTCACTCATCGTCGGTTCGACGGCAAAATCCATCGCCCCCGGCGCATGCGGCGGCTGAAGCGACGCGGTGATACCAAGCGCCCCAAGACGCGGAACATCGGCTTCGTCGATCAGCTCGATATGCTCAATCCGGTGGCGGCTGTCACGCGCGCCATTGGCGCGGGCTGCGGCCTCATAACCGTCGATCGTGCTGCGCACCGCCCCATCCCCGATGGCGTGCACCGCCATCTGAAGGCCGCGCCGGTCCACCTCGGTGGCGATCTCATCAAAGCGCGGGCCGGGAAACAAAGGCGCGGACCGATGGCCGGGCTGGCCGGGGTAATCGTTCAGCATATAGGCGGTGCGGCTGTCTATGACGCCGTCCATGAAGAATTTGACGAAGCCCGAACACAGCCATTCATCGGCGAAGTCGCGGGTCATTTCCTCGGCGCGGTCAAGCTCGGCCAGATCCATATGCGGTTTGAAATGGAACGGCACCTTGACGCGGGCGCAAAGCTTGCCTTCGCCCTCCAGGCCGCGCAAAAGCTCCAGCGTGTAGCGGTTGCCATCCATATTCACCATCGAGGTGATGCCGTGACGGGCGCAATGCGCAAGCCCGGCTGCCGCCTTTGCACGATCAACCGCCTGCTCGGCCTCGGTTGGCCAGGGCGACGGTTCCGCCCCCGTGGCGATGCCAAGGTTCAGGCGTTCCTCGCCCCCCAAGGCGATAATGGGCGCGAAGGCCTCAAACTCGCGCAGCTCACCAGTGGCGGTGCCGTCGGCGGCCATCACCACCTCATGCCCATGCGGGGTTTTGGCGCCGTGCAAGATGCCTGCTGCGGTCAGCGCTGCGGTATTGGCCCAAACGGTATGATGATCATGCGCCGTAATCGCGATGGGGCGATCCGCGATTATGGCGTCAAGGTCATGGCGTGTCATCGGATGGTCAAGCATCGCGTAATCGCCGCCTTGCGCCATCAAAAGCGGGCGGTCGGGGTGACGCATGGCAAAGTCACGAAATGCCCGGGCAAGGGCGTCGGCGCCATCGATATGGGTCAGCTGCAGATGCGCAAGCTCGGCCCCGCCCAAAACCAGATGCAGGTGGCTTTCAACAAAACCCGGCAAAAGCGTCGCGGCTTTGCAATCGATGACTTCTGTCGCCGGGCCCGCCAAGGCCTCAATCTCTTTGCAAGGACCGATCGCGGCAATCCGGTCACCGGCAAGTGCTATCGCCTCGGCGCGAGGGGATGCGGGATCCATGGTTAGAATACGGGCATTGGTGAGGATCATGGATGGCGTCATTGGCGCAGCCCTTGTGTTAAGATGATCAAATTTCCTGAGCCAAGCTCCCAAAAACCACGCGGCGCATCAAGCCCAAATGCCTTCTTTCAGGGTTTGGCGAAGCAAGAAGACACTCACACCCCGGCTATAATGCCCCAAGCAGGGCCGCCGTTGGCCAAGCATCGGCTGGCAGGCCCAGTCGCATCTGTTCCTTTTGCACCGCCGCACGGGTTTTTGCGCCAAGTATCCCGTCGATCTTGCCCATGTCATATCCACGTGCGGCCAGCTTTTCTTGCAACGTTTTCATGTTATTGACCGAAAGCCCCGGTTCGGGGTTTCCCGCGTTATAGGGCGGTGCGCCATCCAGCCGGGTGGCAAAATAGGCCGCCGTCGTCACATAGACGAAGCTTTTGTTCCAATCAAAATAGATCCGGAAGTTCGGATAGGCCATGAATGCAGGGCCATAGCGCCCCATCGGCAGCAGGATCGAGCCTTCGCCCCCGCCCAGCGCCCCGTTGCGGGCCTTGACGCCCCGCGCTTTCCAATCCGATATCGGCAGGCTCTGGTCGAGGCCGGTCAAACTCCAATCAAGCCCCTTGGGCACAATGATTTCTTGCAGCCAAGGTTCATTCGCGCGCCAGCCAAACCCCCTCAGCATACGTGCGCCAGACAACAGCGCGTCGGGCGAGGAACCTTTGACATCGACATGACCGTCGCCATCACCATCGGCCCCATTGCGCAACAGATCCTCGGGCAGCATCTGCACCTGACCGATTTCACCGGCCCAGGCGCCCTTGGTGCGGTCGGGGTCAAAATCGCCGCGTGTATAAAGCTCTAACGCCGCGAAAATCTGCGGGCGAAAAAGCTCGGGGCGGCGGCAATCATGGGCCAGGGTCACCAATGCATTGAGGGTGTTGAAATCGCCCTGCACCGCACCATAATCGGTTTCCAACGCCCAAAACGCCATCAAGACCCCCGCAGAGACGCCAAATTCGGATTGGATACGCCCAAAGGTCTTGCTGTATTTCTTGGCATTGGCGCGGCCATGATCAAGACGGTTTTTTGAGATGACCGATTGCGAAAACTCCAGAAAGTTCTTCTTGAAAATGCCTTGGGCGCGGTCGGCTTGCAAAACCTTCTTGTCTTGACGGGCATTGGCAAAAAAACGCCCGACCTGCCCGGCGTCATAGCCCTTTGCCTGCGCTTCGGCCCCCAGACCCCGGACGAAATCGTTAAAACCGCCGCCACATTGCGCCTCGGCCGAGGCCACAGACATGGTCAAAGCAAGAATGGCGCCACAAAGCGCTGAATTAGACCGCATAACACTCTCCCGTTGCAGCAATTAACATCTGCAGGCAATTTGCCGCTCAACAGTTGAAAATTTCCCCCCGGAACGCAAGCAGTGAATTACACTTGCCACAGCGCTCATACGGGCTGCGCAAGGTCGTGCTGAGGGCGTCGCATTTTGGGGGGAGTATTTATATGAAACCGCCCCACCTGCGGGTGCTGATCGTCGAAAGCGATGCGGATATCGGCTGGCTATGGCAGCGGCATTTGCAAAGGGCAGGCGCCACGGTTGAACTGGTGATGAGCCAAGAAGAAGCCGTCGATATCTTATCAAGACAAGATTTCGCGGTCATCGTCATCAATCTGATCGTGAAGGGCGGCAGTGCGCTGGCGGTTGCGGATTATGTCAGTTACCGCCAACCCGACACCAAAGTGATTTTCGTGACCAATTCGACGTTCTTTTCGGATGGGTCGATCTTTCAGCATGTGTCCAACGCCTGCGCTTTCATACCGATTGACACCCGCCCCGATGATCTTGCGGCGATGGTTGAACATTACGGCACTTCCCGTTGAACAGCCGGCCGCTGTGCTTTTTGACGCGCCGTTCATCGATGTTTTTCGCAAAATTCACGAAACAATAGCGCTTTTTTGGCAATATTTCCTTTCACAGGGGCAAATTACGGAATCCATTACTTGTTTTGTGAGTTTTTCGCCGCACACTCGGACATATGGGAAGGGAATTGCTATGACCGAGTTTTTGTCACGCGAAATCCGAAGTGAATTTGAAGCCGCCCGCAAACGTGGTTTGCGTCAACGCTCACGATTGAGAGTGATGACCGGCGACGAGGTTTATCCGATCTTGAAGCTACTGCCCGACGGGTTCGTTCTTGATGCCGACGAAGTCAGCCATCTGCGAGGGCTGGTGGATGTTTTCGAAGGGGCGCGGCATGTGTCGCAATGCCTGATCATCGCCTCGGATGTCGAAGGTGGTGAATTGATCTGCAAGATGAAGCGCGAAACAACCGTGCGCGACCGCCCGGCGCTTGACTATGAGCGCAGCGACAAGGCACCCGTCGGCTATCTGCCGCGCAATTGAGCGGCGCCGCTTGTCGGGCTTAAGTCCTTATCGGGCCTAACTGATTGCGGGTGAACCGCGCGGGATACGCCCCGCCGTCACCACCGCCGCCATCCTCATTGCAAATCGCCGAATGCCTTTTGCAATCGCTCAACCGCCTCGATAACCCGCGCGCGCGGGGTGGCGATGTTGAAGCGCAGGTAGGCTTCGCCACCGGCCCCGAAACTTGGCCCGTGATTGACGCAGATGCGTGCATCCTTTTCAACGCGGGCGGTGAATTCGGCGGGCGTCATTCCGGTGCCGCCAAAATCGACCCAGGCAAGATAGGTGGCTTCAAGCGGCATCGATGCGACGCCGGGGATCGCATGAAGACCGGCATCCAGAACCGCGCGGTTGCCTTCAAGGTAAGTCATGAGCTGATCCACCCAAAGCGCCCCGTCCGGTGAATAGGCGGCGGTGGTCATGTGCTGGCCAAAGCTGTTGGGCGAAATCCCAAGCGCAGACATCCGACCCGCGAATTTGGCGCGCAAGCCCTCGTCCTGGATGATGACATTGCCTGTATGGGCCCCCGCAATGTTGAAGGTCTTGGTGGGGGCGGTCATCATCACCAGCCGGTCAATGCAATCGGGGGCGGCATTGGCCATGACGTGATGGTCATGGCCCGCAAAAACCAGATCATTGTGGATCTCATCCGACACCAGCACAAGATCGTGGCGTTTGCAAAATGCAGCAATGGCGCGCAGTTCTTCCCTGGTCCAGACCCGGCCGCCGGGATTATGCGGCGAACACAGGACCAGCATCTTCTCAGCCCCGGTCATCTGGGCGTCCCAATTCGCAATGTCGAGCTTGTAGCGGCCACTTTCATTGGCCAACCGGCATTCGACCACCTGGCGCCCCGCGGCTTTGATGACCCGCGCGAAGGCGTGATAAACCGGGGTCATCAGCACCACGCCATCGCCCGGCGCGGTAAAGGTATCAACACATATGGCCGTACCATTGACCAAGCCGGCGGTGGAAAAGATCCATGCGGGATCGACCGCCCAGCCATGTCGGTTCTGCATCCACCAACAGATTGCTTCCCGATAAGCGCGATCATCGCCGAAATAGCCGTAGATGCCGTGACCGGCCATCTTTTCGACCGCCGCCTGCACTGCTGCGGGCGGTGCGAAATCCATATCGGCCACCCACATTGCCAGGCCATCATCGGCTTTGACGCCAAAACGCGCCTCCATCATATCCCATTTGTCGCAATGGGTGCCGCGCCGGTCGATGATACGGTCAAAGTCCGGGATACGGTCAAAGTCCGGGATGCGGTCAAATTCTGGGGTCAGGTCGCTCATGTTCGCTCCGATTGGTTTGGCCGCAGTTTCGTGCACAACCAAGGGCGGTGCAAGATGGCCAAAGCGAATAAGCGATGCAAATTGCCCGCATGGCTGCCATTGCGAAACGTCAAAGCTTGGCCTAAATCGGGGCCATGAGCATTCGCGACATCTTGATGCATCCTGATCCCAGGCTGAAAAAACCCTGTGACCTTGTAACCGAGGTCACCGACGATCTGCGCGCTGTTGCCGCTGATATGTTGGAAACCATGTATGCCGCCCCCGGTGTGGGCCTTGCGGGGCCGCAAGTCGGGGTGATGAAGCGCATCTTCGTGATGGACTGCGTCAAAGACCCAGAGGTGGCCGCGCGCCCGATGGTGTTGCTGAACCCGGTCATCACCTGGACCTCGGATGCGCGTAACACCTATGAGGAAGGCTGCCTGTCGATCCCCGAGCATTATGCGGAAATAGAGCGGCCAGCCGAAGTGACGGTGGCATGGCTGGGGCTGGATGGTGCAACCCATGAAGAACAATTCGCCGGGCTTTGGGCGACTTGTGCGCAGCATGAGATCGACCATCTGGACGGCAAATTGTTCATTGACTATCTCTCACCGCTGAAGCGTCAGTTGATCACCCGCAAGATGGAAAAGCTGAAGCGCGACCGGGCGCGGGCCTGACATGGCCCGCCGCGCCTTCATCCCCTACCCCGACAAGCGTTTGCGCAGTGCCGCCGCACCCGTCGCCGCCGTCACCGAAACGATCCAGATGATCTGGGATGATATGGTCGAGACGATGGATGCGATGCCGGGCTACGGCCTTGCCGCCCCCCAGATCGGCATCATGCTGCGGCTGGCGGTGGTGGATTGTTCCGACAAGCGCGGACAAGCCGTGCGCATGGCCAACCCCGAGGTTCTGCATGCCTCGATCCAGCGCCGCAAACATGAAGAGGCCAGCCCAAATCTGCCCGGAGTGTCAGCCCTGATTGAGCGGCCACGCGCGGTGACGGTGCGGTTCTTGAATGAAGTAGGCGAGGTTGAGGAACGCGATTTTGTCAGCCTGTGGGCGACAAGCGTGCAGCATCAGATAGACCATCTGAACGGCAAGATGTTCATTGATCACCTTTCGCCTTTGCGAAAGAAAATGCTGGTGGCGAAGGCCGACAAGGCAAGGCGGGCGTCATGAAGGTGATTTTCATGGGCACCCCGGATTTCGCGGTTCCGGCCCTCAAGGCACTGGCCGCGCGCCACGAGGTGGTAGCGGTTTACTGCCAGCCGCCGCGCCCGGCCGGACGTGGCAAGAAAGAGCGGCCAAGCCCGGTGCAGGTTGCAGCAGAAGCGCTGGGCCTTGGTGTCCGCTATCCGACCGGGTTGAAGGACGCCGACGCATTGGCCGATTTTCGCACTTTGGACGCTGATGTGGCGGTGGTGGTGGCCTATGGGCTGATCTTGCCCCAAGCGATTTTAGAGGCGCCTTTGCATGGATGCCTCAACATCCACGCATCGCTGTTGCCGCGCTGGCGGGGCGCGGCGCCGATCCACCGGGCGGTCATGGCGGGCGACACCGAGACCGGCATATCCATCATGCAGATGGATGCGGGGTTGGATACCGGCGCGGTGCTTTTGCATGAGGCCCTGCCGATTGGCCCCGCCGATACCACGGCGGATCTGCATGACCGTCTGGCAGATCTGGGCGCGCGGATGATTGTCACAGCCCTTGACGGGCTGGACTGGATCCCGCGCAATCCGCAGCCTGACAAGGGCGTCACCTATGCCGCCAAAATCGACAAGGCCGAGGCGCGGATTGATTGGAACCGCCCGGCTTGCGAAATCGACCGGCTTATTCGCGGGCTTTCCCCCTTTCCCGGCGCATGGTGCGTGGTGGCGGGGGAACGGGTGAAGCTTCTGCGTGCGCGCCAAGCGGATGGACACGGTGCCGCAGGGACGGTGCTTGGCGGCTTCACAATCGCTTGCGGCGATGGGGCGGTGGAAGTGCTGCAAGCCCAGCGCGAAGGCAAGCGCCCGATGGTGGCCGAAGAATTTCTGCGCGGCATGACATTACCGGCCCGGCTGGCATAGGCCATTCACAAAGCGCATCCCTGCCCCCATATTAAAGGGGACAGAGGAGATAAAATGCCCATTCTAGCCCTGATCATCATCGGTGCCGCCGCCGGTTTCATCGCCACCCGCGCGATGCGGATCGAGGCGGATATCATCACCACACTTGCCATCGGCATTTTCGGTGCGCTGATCGGCGGGCTGGTCTTGCGCGTCTTGCTGACCGTCACCGGGTTTGCCGCTGGATTTCTTGGTGCGGTTCTGGGGGCGATGGTGCTGATCTGGCTGTGGCAAAAATACGGGCCCAACCGGCGTTAAAGCGTTTCGGCTTTGCCTGAAAGTAGCGTCAGGTGATGCAGGCTAAAGTCGAAACGCCCTAGCTGCGCGGTGGGCGGGATTTATAGACCGGCAGCGTCCAGCCAAAAATCAGACTTCCCGCGCGCAGCGCAAAAGTCACCGCAGCGCAAATCAACAGCGACAGCCCCACCGGCAGCAGTTTCGCGGCCAACACCGCCGCCGCCGCCCCGATAAAAGCCGCCGTTACGTATAATTCGCCTTGCTTCAAAACCAGCGGCACTTCGTTGCAAACCACATCGCGCATCAAGCCGCCAAGACAGCCGGTGGCAACCCCCATCAACAAGACAACCGCCCAGTGCTGGCCCAGCGCCAGTGCAACCCCCGTACCCGCCGGAACCGCAACCGCCAGCGCCAACGCGTCCAGCCAGGTCAGCACCTTAAGGCGGCTTTCCAGAAAATGGGCCGTGAAGAACACCAGAACCGCCGCCAGAACCGCCACCGCAATAAAGCTTGGCTCCGCGATCCAAAAGATCGGATCGCGGCTGAGCAAGACATCACGCAAGGTTCCGCCGCCGACCGCCGTGATACTGGCGACAAAAGCGAAGCCGACGATATCAAGCTGCGCACGGCTGGCCACCAAAGCCCCCGAAAGCGCAAAGATGAAGACCGAGGCATAATCCAAAAAGGCAAGAAGGGTCATCGGGCTGATGCGGCTTTGGGCTTGAAGGGGGCCATTCCGGCGCGGGCAAGCTCATCCGCGCGTTCATTCTCGGCATGGCCCGCATGGCCCTTGATCCATTCCCATTTGACGGTGTGACGGGCCTGCGCCTCATCCAGCCTTTGCCACAGATCGACATTCTTGACCGGCTTCTTATCGGCCGTCCGCCAGCCGTTTTTCTTCCAGCCATGGATCCACTGGCTGACGCCATTCTTGACATAGGCGCTATCGGTCACGACCGTCAGGATTGAGGGCCGCGCCAAGGCTTCCAACGCCGAAATCGCCGCCAAAAGCTCCATCCGGTTGTTGGTTGTATCTGCTTCGCCACCTTTCAAGGTGCGCTCTTTCACCACCGCATCCCCATCGCGCGCAATCAATAAGGCCCCCCAGCCGCCAGGGCCGGGATTGCCCGAACAAGCGCCATCCGTATAGGCAAAAAGATCAGCCATGTGCGCTCATTATGACATAGGGGTCGGTGGTGCCGGCAAGGCCGACCTCTACCCCTTCATGGGTTTCGGTGACGCTGAACCCGGCCGCCGACAGCAGCCCGTATAGCTCGGCAAAGGTGACATAGGTGTAAAGCCGGTCGACCCCATCGCGCGCCGCACCGGTGCCGGTTTTCATGCCGATGTGGAAGAATCCGCCGGGTTTCAGCGCCCGGCGCAGGGCCGACAGATAGCGCGGCAGATCCGCGCGGTCTGCGTGCAGCAGCGAAAAATTGGCCCAGATCGCATCATATTCATCTTCCGCGTCGATATCATCAAATGTTGCAAGACGCGCGCCGATATCATGACGATCATTGGCAATCGCGATCATGGCGGGCGAGGCATCGACGGGGTCAGGGTCAAGCCCGGCGGCGCGCATGAAAGCCGAGGCCTGTGCAGGCCCGCAGCCCAGATCCAGCACCCGCGCGCCCTTGGGCAGCATTGCGATCAGTTTTTGCAAATGGCGGTCGGGCTTGTCGGTGCCGAAGCGGTCGGCATAATCGGCGGCCTTGGCGTTATAGACGGCGATGGTGCGGTCATCGACACTCATACCAGTGCCCTTACTTTTGGCCCGAAGGCCGCTTTTTGTGACGGCATGAAGACCTCCCTAAGTTGGTTCGCGCAAGATGCGGGGCACTTTGAATTCGACGTTTTCTTGTGCGGTTTCAACCAGTTCCACCGTCACATCATATCGGGCGCGAAAGGCGTCGATCACCTCGTTGACCAGTGTTTCGGGGGCCGATGCGCCAGCGGTCACGCCTATGGCAGACGCCGCGCCAAGGGCGCGCCAGTCAATATCGGTGGCGCGCTGGACCAACTGTGCATAGGCGCAACCTGCGGCACGCCCCACTTCCACCAAGCGCTTGGAGTTTGACGAATTCGGCGCGCCAATCACCAGCAAGGCTGTGATCTTCGGCGCAATCGCCTTGACCGCCGCCTGACGATTGGTCGTGGCGTAGCAAATATCTTCCTTATGCGGCCCGATAATCGAAGGGAACCGCGCCTTCAATGCGGCGATAACCGCGCTTGTGTCATCGACCGAAAGGGTTGTCTGGGTGATGAAAGCCAGTTTTTCGGGGTCGCGTGGCGCAAGATGCGCCACATCATCCGGCGTTTCGACCAACAGCACTTCGCCGTCCGGCAATTGACCCATCGTGCCTAAGGTTTCGGGGTGGCCCGCATGGCCGATCATCACCATCTGCAAACCGTTTTGGTGGTGACGTTCAGCCTCTATATGAACCTTGGACACCAAGGGGCAGGTCGCATCGACGAAAACCATTTCGCGGCGTGCGGCTTCGGCAGGGATCGCCTTGGGAACACCATGGGCCGAAAAGATCACCGGGCGGTCATCGGGCACATCGTCAAGCTCTTCCACGAAAACCGCCCCCAAGGCGCGCAGGCCATCAACGACATAGCGATTATGCACGATTTCGTGGCGCACAAAGACCGGCGCGCCCCATTTTTCAATCGCCAGTTCAACGATTTTTATCGCGCGGTCGACGCCAGCGCAAAAACCCCGCGGAGCGGCCAGATAGAGGGTGAGGGGTGGTTTTGTCATCTGCAATCTCCGGTCGGGAACCAGAGGTAAGGTCAACGACCGCCAAGGTCCAGCCCCTAAGCAAACTGACGGCGTGGCGGCGGCTTTGCCCAGCGCCTCACCACCGGAGCGCGACACAGAAAATCGCGCTCGCCCATCTGTGGAAAAACCGTCATCATCTGAAAAAGCCCGCCGTCTGACGATATTCAGACCGCATCATCAAACCGCAATCGGGCTATCTTAAATCACGCCCGGTCGTCGCATCAGCGCCTGCATCACGCGGCCCGTGTCAGCCTTCGGCATCAGTCTTCGGCAGCATCCGCTTCCTGCCCTTCCATCCGTGGTTCGCGCGGCGGTCTGCCGATCACGTCACGCAAGGCATCAAGTTCGATAAAGTTATCGGCCTGACGGCGCAGTTCATCCGCAATCATCGGTGGCTGCGAGCGTATGGTGGACACAACCGAAACCCGCACACCTTGACGTTGAAGGCTTTCGACCAGCGC
>JBATTI010000164.1:0-4789 GCA_049670445.1 Albidovulum sp.
ACACCGCCCCGATCAAGGGCAGGATATGACAGCTTATGAATGGCCAGACCGGCATGCCGGCAATCCGCGCCACAATCACCAAGTAAAACGGCCACAACAGCACATGCGCGACCACAACCGCCGCCGCGACCGCCTCGATCCCCCAGCCCGAGGCGATCCAGATGAACAAGGCCGCAAGGCCGACGATCAGCCAGGCCAGCACGGAAATCGCCCCCGCCCGTCCGGCGGCCAGACAAAAAGAGATCTGCACCCGGGATATGCAAAGATAAGCGCCCATTGCCGCCATAACCGACAAGACCGGCGCGGCGCGCAGCCATTCTTCGCCAAAGACCAGCGTGATGATCGGCCCCGCCAGTACCGCAAGCCCGGCAAAGAACGGCATCGCCACCAAACCGGTCAGCCGGGCGATATCCACCAGCAAAAGCCCCGCCCCGCCGCCTTGCCGCTGCAAGGCCGCAAAGGCGGATTGCGAGGCTTGGCGCAAGGGCGTGACGATCAAGAATGACAGCGTCTCAACCAGCCGCCACGACACCGAAAAAAGCCCCGTCGCGACCGGGCCAAGGGTCGCCCCGATCACCAAAAGCGGGGTCTGGGTTGCAGCCAGCTCGCCCGCCCGCAGGCCCAGAACCTTGCCGCCAAAGCTGGCCGCGCGGCCCAGATGCGCGCGGCTGGTCTTGAACCCCGGCCGCCAATCCACCGCCGTCCATGCCATGACGGCATTGGTGGAAATAAGCGTCAGCCACTGGCCGACAAAGCTCCAGACTCCGTAACCGTTCAGCGCCATCCCGATGCCGACAACACCGCCCAGAACCACCCCGGCAATGGCGCGCAACGACAGGATGCGAAAGCTAAGCGCGCGGCGCAAAATCGCCACCGGCACTGCGTTCAGCGCCACGATAATCACGCTGGGACTAAGCGCCAGGATCAGCCGTTGCACCTCCGGCTCGCCGTAAGCGCGCGCCGCAATGCCAGACACCAGCGCCAACACCACGGCCAGCATGACCCCCAGGCCTGCCAGCAGCCAGAATGTGGCGTTGAAATCCTCTGGCGCGGGGTCATGGGCAGAGATCAGATATTCCGACAGGCTTTCGCGCACCAGGGATTCGCACAGCACAATAAACACCATGGCCATCGCCAAAAGCCCGTAATCCTTGGCCCCAAGCAAACGCGCAAGGGTCACGAACACCGCGAAATTCACCGCCTGTTCAACCCAATTTCCAATCGCCATCCAGGCCACGCCATGGCTGAACTGCCGGGAAACGGACATCGGCCTCAGATCCCGCGCCAGGGGTTCATGATCGCCCCCCTGACGGCGCGCAAGGCCCGGCGCTTGGCCAGATAAACCGCCCCGCGCCCGGCCAGATGCCGGTGCCAATGGCGCATATCGGTGAAATAAAACATCTCTAACCGCGGCAGATCGTGCAGGTCCGCCCCCGGCCCCGCCTGCCCCAACCGGGTGCCGACCGAGGTCTTGTAATGCTCGGCAATCTTGGCGCGCACAGCGGCACCCGCCAACCCGTATGGCGGGGCGAAATGCTGTACCGGGCGGCCCAGATGACGCGCAATCACCTCTTTGGCTCTTGTCAGTTCCGCCCCCACGGCATCGGGTGTAAGCGCCCCCAGATCGGGATGGCTGACCGTATGGCTGCCAAACAAAACCCCGTCAGCGGCAAGCCCCTTGATCCGGTCCCAGCCCATCAGCTTGCGCGGGGGCGAACCGATACCGCGCCACCCCTCGGCCCGGCCGACAAAGGCGGTTGGCAGATAGACGATGGGGCGAAAGCCGTGGCGCTGCAGGATCGGCCAGGCGGTATTGCCAAAATCCTCAAACCCGTCATCGAAGGTGATGACCACCGCGTGCTTTGGCATGGCAACGCGCCCCTCCGCCACGGCCAGATAGTCATCCATGGTCAGAACCGGCAGCCCCGCATCCGCAATCGCGCGCATCTGATCGGCAAAAACACCCGGCGCGATCGAGGTCGCCCCCCCGGCGTCAGAGACCGAATGATACATCAAGATGTCGATGCAGGGGGTGGGTCGGGGGGTGGACAAAGCTTAGTCCTCCACCCTGTGGCTTTCAAATTCATGGCGGTGCACAGCCCAGGCTTCGCGGTCAATACCGCCATCCGCCGTCAGACAATCGGCCGCCGCATAAGCCATGGCAAAGGCGTGGTGGGTGTTGTCATGCGCGAACAGGCCCTGACGACCAAAGCTGAGGAACCCGTCAAGCCCCGAAAGCCACTGATCGACCGTCTCAAAATGCTTTTGGTAATCCAGATCATAAACCGGATATGCCTGCCCGATCCGCCGGGTTTCGCAACGAAGCACCTCGCATGTGACCGGAAGGCCCAACGCGCCCAGCCATTTCACATAATGCTGGCCAAGCTCTTCATCGGTCATATCCCACCATTTCTCGCCCGGATCGCAGGGCAATTCGGCGCACAGGATCGTCAGCCCTTTGGGGCCGGTTGCCGAATTATAGTTCTTCGGTTCTGACATCCGGCTGATCGGGATCGACTGCTCGGGGAAGTAATGCGCATCATATTCGGTGAACTGATCGGTCTTGAGGATCAGATAAACCAAGATCATCCCGCGAAACTTGATCGCCTTGGCCGCGGCCTGCACATTTTCGGGCGCAGGCGGATCCATCAGGCGCATCGCGGTGGTCAGCGGAATAGTCGAATAGATCTGATCGGCCTCGTGGCGTACCTCGCCACCCTCGCCTTTGGTGATCACTGCCGTCACCTTGTTGCCGTCACGCTCGATCCGCGCCACATCGGCGTTAAAGTGATACCCCACACCGGCCTTGGAGGACGCATCCACCATCGATTGGCTGATCTGCCCGAAACCCTTCCTGGGGTAATAAAACCGCCCCGTCGTGGCCCCACGCATGCCCGGCAGCATCTTGACCATCTTGCCCAGGATCTTACCCACCGAGCCGCTTGAAACCCGCCGCTCGGCCAAGGTCACCGCAAGCTTTTCGGGGTCAAGACCCCATAGTTTGCGCACATAGGGAAAGTAAAAATGTTCCGAAATCGTCGGCCCAAGACCATCGTACAAGATGGATGAAAAGCTGCGCGCGCCCGTGGTCTTGGCGCGAAACGGCTTCAGCAGCATGTCGCCAAAAAGGCTTGCCGCAAAGCGCGGCGGCAAGCGCAGCAAGGCGTCCAGCGGTTTGAGCGGAAAGTGAATCCAGCGCCCCCCCAGCCGGATCCGGCCATGACGCGGTTGCAACAACAAATCATCGCCCAACAGCTCTTTCACATCGGCGATCACCGAGGGGTCGGCCACCGGATGAAACCGGTGCGAGCCATAATCGCACCAGATGCCCTCGATCTGAAACGAGGTCGAATTGCCCCCCGCGCGCGGTGCACGTTCCAGCACTTCAACATCGGCTTTGCCGATTTTGCTCAGCGCATGGGCGGCGGCAATCCCCGCAGGGCCCGCGCCAAGAACCGTCACCTTGGGGCGCGTCGCACCCCGGGCCTTCAATTGGCCTGTCATTCTGAAATCTCCTTAATCTCGGATTTTGGGGCCATAAGTCTGCCGCCCGAAAGCGTCAGCACCAATGCCCCGACGGCCCCCGCCAAATACAAAACACCCTGCCATGCAAGGCCCGATGCCACGACCTCGGCCGCAGTTGCGCCAAAGGGCACCAGCAAGGCCGCAAGTGAACTTTCACGCACCCCAAGCCCGCCCAAAGACAAAGGCAAGGTCGCGATGATCTTGGCCAAGGGCCAGGCAAAAAACCACGCGGCCACCGGCACATTCACCCCAACCACCAAAGCCAGTTGAACCGAAAGCATGATCAGCACCGATTGAATGCCCGCCGAAAGCGCCAGCGTGAACAGCATCAAGCGTGGTTTGGCCGCAATCGCACCAAAGGCATCCGCCAGCCGAAAGGCCAGATCGCGCGCCGGCAATTGCGGGAATTTCCGCCAAACCGCCCGCGCCACCCGTGGAAATACGAACAAGGCCGCAATCGCGCCGCCAAACACCAGCCCCGCCACCGTCAGAACCAATGCGCCACTGGCACCCTGCCCCTGCATCAGCAAAAAGCCGGTCAGGCACAGGCAGGCAAGCCCCGCCATATCAATCAGCCGATCCCCGATTGCCGCCGCCGCCACCTTCGGCCCATCGCGCAAAGACACATGCGCCACGGCCGCACGCACCGCATCCCCCCCCGCCGCACCGGGCAGGCACAGGTTTGCCACCAACCCCGCAAAATGCGCCCGAAGCGCTGCAACAAAGGGAATGGCGCGGTCCATCAGCAGCCACCATTTCGAAGCCGCCGCGACATGGCACGCCATGAACGCCGCCAACACCCCAAGGAAAAGCGGCAGCGTCAGACGCGCAAAGCCTTCAAAAATCGCCTCGCGCGGCAAGAACCAGAAAATCAACGCCAAAGCGATGCCAGAGCCCAAAGCCCGGACCCCCCATTTTTTCATCGCTCTACCGCTCACAGCCATATCAAGGACGCAGATGCAGGCGGGAAATCATGTCGGCGATCAGCCCCAGGGACCAGATGATCAGGGCCGAAAGGAAGGCAAAGATCGTCGTCTCTGACAGGTTATCCATCCAGATATCATAAACGAACTTGGCCGCGCCCAGCGCCATTAACCCCAGACCCAGCGGAATGAAGACCCGCAAAGGGTTGAACAAAACCGTCATCCGCAAAACACGGATGATGAAGTTGATGAAATCGACCGGGCGGATCTTGGACTTGCCCACGCGCTTGCCATAGTCGATCGGCGTATAGATCATCCGCTTGCCGTTGCACGACATGCAC
>JBATTI010000165.1:0-5455 GCA_049670445.1 Albidovulum sp.
ACCATATCCTTCAGCCACAGCTTCGGCGCATCGCGGCCCGGGATCAGGGCGGTGGTGATGACAATATCAATCTCGGGCGCAAGCTCACGAAACTTCGCCAACTGCTTTTCGCGGAATTCCGGCGATGACGGGGCCGCATAGCCGCCCGTCGCCGCGCCGTCTTGTGCCTCTTCAAACTCTAGGAACACAAAATTTGCGCCCATCGATTCGATCTGTTCGGCCACTTCGGGGCGCACATCAAAAGCATGAACGATGGCACCAAGTGACGTCGCCGTGCCGATCGCGGCCAGACCCGCGACACCGGCGCCCACCACCAGCACCTTGGCTGGCGGCACTTTGCCCGCCGCCGTCACCTGCCCCGTGAAGAACCGGCCAAAGTTGTTGCCCGCCTCGATCACCGCACGGTAGCCCGCGATATTGGCCATCGACGACAGCGCATCCATCTTTTGCGCCCGGCTGATGCGCGGCACCATATCCATGGCGATAACGGTGGCACCTTGTTTGTTGCAAAGCTCCAAAAGCTCTTTGCTTTGCGCGGGATAGAAGAATGAAATCAGGGTCTGCCCCTTGGTCAGACGCTTGGCCTCGGCATCCGATGGGGGCCGTACTTTGACGACGGTATCAACGGCCTTGAAAAGCGCCGTCGCGGTCTTGACCACGCTGACCCCGGCCGCCTGATACGCTTTGTCGGAAAATCCTGCCAACGCACCAGCGCCCGCTTCGACAAAACATTCATGCCCCAGCTTTTGCAGCAAGGCGGCGGACTCCGGCGTCATCGCAACCCGTGCTTCGCCGTCAAATACTTCTTTCGGTGCCCCGATTTTCACTGTCTCTCCCTTTCGGCTGAACTGGTTTGATCCCTCGATCAAATCCAATAGGCTCATACCCCATACGCAAGATTATTACTCCAAATTGCCGCATCGCAGCAACAACCTTTTGGCCAGCCCCTGGTAAATCAACGCCACCCGCTATATCCAACGGCGTGTCCGGGCCGCATATGCCTCATACTCCGGCCCGAATGCTTCATGAAGCCGCTGCTCTTCATCCAAGATGAAGCGGCGGCGGATCACTTCCATAAAGACCGCCACCAATGGCAAGGCGATCAAGGCGCCCCAATAAAGTAATAGCCCCGCAAGAAAAAGCGTATCGGCAAGATAAATGGGATTGCGGCTGAAGCGGAAAATACCGCCCGTCACCATCCGCGATGGCACCCGATGCGGCACCACCGTCGTGCGGCGAAACATCATCTGCAATACCGCAACCACAAAGATCATCAGGGCCAGAATGATCAGCACCGCCCCGGTTTCACTGGCATATCGAATGTCGGTCGGCCAGATGAATGTCACAGCACCGCCCAATGCCGCAAACCCCGCCAGCCATATTGGGGGGAAATCCACCTCTCTGGAAATCACACTGCTCTCCTTGCCTTGCCCCGCTCAACCCTAAGGTGCTGCGCTGGCAGGTGCAAGGGTTGCGGCCTCTACAAAGCGCCCCATTCACGTTTATACTGGACCGGCACCGCGATGTATTTTAACCTCAAAACATCAACTCGGGATGGGCCAATGACAACCGACTTCTCCGCCACACGCGCCGCGTTTCATCTGCCTGAAGGCCTTGTCTATCTTGACGGAAACTCGCTGGGCCCCTTGCCCTGCGCCGCTACCGCGCGGGTGTCGTCTTGCATGAATGCCGAATGGGGAAAAATGCTTATCACCGGCTGGAACAAGGCCGGTTGGATGACGCAGCCAGCCCGCCTTGGCGACCGTATCGCGCGCCTGATCGGGGCAGAGCAGGGATCGGTGGTCTTGGGCGATACTTTGTCGATCAAGGTCTATCAGGCACTGGCCTCGGCGCTTGATCTGAACCCTTCGCGCCGGGTCGTGCTCTCCGATAGCGGCAATTTCCCCTCCGACCTTTACATGGCCGAAGGGCTGATCCGCAGCCTTGCCCCCGACTACAGCCTGCGTATCCTCCCCCCCGAGGAGATCGCGGCCGCGATCGACGAGGGCGCGGCAAGCGATGTCGCAGTCTTGATGCTGACCGAGGTGGATTACCGCACCGGCCGCAAACACGATATGAAAGCCTTGACCCAAAAGGCCCATGCCGCAGGCGCGATGGTGGTCTGGGATCTGGCGCATTCCGCCGGTGCCCTGCCAGTCGATCTGGCTGGTTGTCAGGCCGATTTCGCGGTGGGCTGCACCTATAAATACCTCAATTCCGGCCCCGGCGGCCCAGCCTTCATCTATGTGCCCCCCCGCCATGCAGATAAAGTGCGCCCAGCGCTTTCAGGCTGGCTTGGGCATGCGGAACCCTTTGCCTTCGATCTGTCTTACCGCCCCGGCGCGGGCATCGAACGCATGCGCGTCGGCACCCCGCCGGTCTTGCAAATGGCAGCGCTCGAGGCCTCTCTTGATATATGGGACAAGGTCGATATGGCCGATGTCCGCGCCCGCTCGATCGAACTGACCGAAGCTTTCATTCACTGGGTCGAGGCCGCTTGCCCAATGCTCACTCTTGCCAGCCCTCGCGACCCTGAAATGCGCGGCAGTCAGGTCAGCTTTCGCCACCCCGAAGGCTATGCGATCATGCAAGCGCTGATCGCCCATAACGTCGTCGGTGACTTTCGCGCCCCCGATATTTTGCGCTTTGGCATAACCCCGCTTTACACCTCGATGGAGGATCTCAGCAGCGCCGTCCTCGTCTTGGCCGATGTGATGGAGAAAGACCTGTGGGACCGCCCCGAATACAAAATTCGCGCCAAGGTGACATGATCGCGCGCGCTGACCAGCCCTTGACCGCCATGGTTTTCACGGGCCGCCGAACGTCCGCGCCATCTCCCTACGGCGACGCCCCCCAATGCCTCAGGTAACCGAGCCACCTTTGTCACGCCCCGGCGCTTGGGCCGGGTTGTGGCGGCGCATGGCGCTCAAGGCCACAATTGCGGCCCGCAAGAAGTGATCGGCCCGCCCCGCCACAGCGGGCGCCCTTCAATCTTGCAATCGGAGAATTCCATGACCCTACCTTATGACCCCGCCGCCGAAGGCGCCCAGATGTCTTTTGACGGGCGCATGTCTTACAGCGATTACCTTGGCCTTGACGCCATACTGACCGCCCAAAAACCGCTGTCATCCGCGCATGACGAAATGCTGTTCATAATCCAGCACCAGACATCCGAATTATGGATGCGGCTGGCCTTGCACGAAATCGCCGCTGCGCGCGCCGCAATTGCCGCCGATGACCTGCAAGGCGCTTTCAAGATGCTGGCCCGCGTGTCCCGCATCATGGAACAGTTGAATTCGGCATGGGATGTCTTGCGCACCATGACCCCCGCCGATTACACCCATTTTCGCACGGCTTTGGGCCAGTCGTCGGGCTTTCAATCCTGGCAATACCGCTTGATCGAATTCGCCCTTGGCAACCGCAATGCGGCAATGCTCAAACCCCATGCCCACCGGCCAGAGATTATAGAGAAGCTGCAAGCAGAGCTGGCCCAGCCATCGCTTTATGACGCAGCCCTGGCCGCCCTAGCGCGTGCAGGCCTGCCCGTGCCCGATGACGTCTTGCACCGCGATCTAAGCCAGCCCTGGCTGGCCGATCCGCGGGTTGAGGCCGCATGGCTTACCGTCTACGCCAAACCCGAAAACCATTGGCCGCTTTACGAGCTGGCTGAAAAGCTGGTTGATCTTGAAGATTACTTCCGCCGCTGGCGTTTCAACCATGTCACCACGGTAGAGCGGGTGATCGGCCTGAAACGCGGCACTGGTGGTACCGGAGGGGTCAGCTATCTGCGCCGGATGTTGGAGGTAGAACTTTTCCCCGAACTTTGGAACCTGCGCACCGCCCTGTAATGCCGGCGCAGCCGCAGCAATCAAACGGCCGCCCCGGTCAAACTGCCCCGGTCAAACTGCCCCGGTTCATCTGTTGGAGCGGCCCCTGTCCGCCTGCCAAGCTCACAGGCGCCAGGGGCAGATCTGGGGTGCGGGGGGAAATGGTGTTGATGATAGAAAAGGTACCCGACGCAGTGGCGAAATCAGGTCTGAAACCAACGCCACCCCGGCGATTTCAGTTTTGCCCCGTCAACGCCCCGTAATCGCTGACCAAAAGATGAAGCGGATCGGCATCTTCCTCAACCTTGGAAAACCGCCCGATCTTTTCGCGAAAGAAGTTGTCGGTCAGATCGTCGTTCACGGTCGAAACCTCACCGATCAGCACATCACCGCCCTCGCCCCAAAATGCATGCCAATCACCCGGCATCAGCGTCACACTTTCACCCGGCGCCAGACGCAGCACCTCACCGGGGGCAAAGCGGCGCGCAATCCCGTCGCAGCGCACCACGCCACCAGCTTTGCCATCAAACCCCCCGCTCGCATCAGATCCAAACAGCTCAACCGCAAGCACCGCCCCGCCCCGGTTGATGATATCTTCCGCCTTAATCACATGTGTATGCATCGGGCTGATCTGATCTTGCCGCGCGATCAGCAGCTTTTCGGCATAACACATGCCGCCCCCACGGCGCAGATCGGCAAGCAAGCCATTGCGCAAGGTGAATAAAAACAACCCGAGCCGTTCAAAATCACCCTGCCCGTAATCGGTAATATCCCAGCCCAACCCCGCGTCGATAATCGCTTGTGCATCGTTGCGGGCGCGGAATTCATCCGGGGTCCAATAGGCGAAAGGCGGCAGCACAAAGCCGAATGAGCGCATGAAATCATCCGCTGCCAACATAATCTCATTGATCCGCGAACGCTTCATCTGATGGCCCCAAGGTTGAGTGTTCGGGTCACTCGTTCAAAACAGCCCGTTGGCTTTTTGAACCGAGCGCACAAAGTCGACAATTGCGCCAATCTCTGCTTGGGTCAATCCGGGAACCGGCGGCATATCGCCAAAGCCCCAGTGATGGGCCTGCGCGCCATTCACGACCGCCGCAAAGAAAGCCGCATCGCCGTGGTGGCCGGGCAGGTAAAATTCATGCAAGAACGGTGGCCCCTTGTCCTCTACCCCGGTCAGGGTTTCACCATGGCATGCTGCGCAATTGTCCGCATAGACCGATTGGCCCAAAACGGCCGCACCGGTAAGGTCGGGGATGATTGTGCCCGAGAGTTCCTCGCCACCAGCCTCAAATTTCCCCAGCCCCGCAAAAATCATCACGGCCCCGGCCATCACCGCAGCCGCGCAGATCACTGTATTTCGCATCATATATTACCTACCCTATGCCGCGCCCTTGGCCGTTTACACCGAAACCACCAGCAAACCTCTTATGCCGTTCTCAGGCGACCGCGCGCCGCGGTATCATCAGCCCACGCCCGCACGGCATCACCGAACGCCTCGAACAAGGGGCGCGAAACCGGATCGGTTGCGGCATTCCATTCCGGGTGCCACTGCACAGAAAGGGTAAAGCCCCGCGCGCCTTCGACATATAGCGCCTCGGCGGTGTCATCTTCGGCCCAGCCGTCAA